>CAZAGL010000099.1:0-7716 GCA_964484435.1 uncultured Caulobacteraceae bacterium | reverse complement strand
ACATGCCCCTGATGGCTATCGCAGCGCCCGCAGCGAATTTCCACGCGCACCATGCCATAGCTGGTATCTTTGACTTCGCGCACATGCTCGCGGTCAAACGGATCGGTGAAACTGGGCCAGCCCGTGCCGCTCTCGAACTTCTGGGCAGAGCGGAACAGCGGCAGGCCACACAGCCGGCACGAATAGACGCCCTTGGCTTTGTTGGCGAGCAGCCCGCCGCAAAACGGGGCCTCGGTGCCGTGGCGCAGAAGCACTTCGCGCTCTTCGCCATTGAGGCCGGCCTCCAGGCGGGTGCGCTCGGTGGGGCTGAGCGGCGCGAGGCTGAAGCCCGCGGCCGAGCGCTTGGGGCGGGTGGAAGGCGATGGCGTATCCAAGACATGCTCCTGATGCGGCGAACTATTTGCCAATCCTACTGCGATTCCTTGGCCAGCCATTCCAGATGATCAAAGCCCAAAAGGTAAGCGGCGGTTTGTTGTTCCTGCGCGCCGATGCTGACGAGAAACCCGCGCGCGCCGGCATTGCCGATGCCGGCGGTGATGGTGACTTCACGCGCCCCGATCTCCAGCGCCCGCCCGGCCGCCGCCGAGAGCAAGCGCCGCGCCAGCCCGGCCCCGCGCTGGCTATCTTCCACGAACAAGGCGCTAAGCACCAAAGTCGGGCGTGCCAGGCGCATGTCAAAGCCGCGATGCGCGGCGGCGCAGCCGATCGGTGCCTCATTGGCCAACGCGATCCAGGCATCAAATTTCGCTGGCGCAGAAAACGCATGCAGGCGTAGCTGTTCGATATCCAATTCCCAATGCTCGACGCCATCATCGCGCCGCGCCTGACTGAGCATGCGCGTCAAGCTTTCCGCATCGCGCAGCTGCGCGCGCCGGACGATATAGGCTTCGTTGCGCATTCGGCCGCGCATCTCCTCTGGCCTGCCAGTGAAACGCGCCTTGTGCGATTGCACAAGCGGTGGATTTTCTGCGCGGGCGAATTACAAGCGGCGCATGACCACGCAGAGGCGCAAAGCCACCAAACCCACAGCGCGGCGGCGCAGCGATCCCGCTTCGGCCTCGCGGGCTTGGCAACGCATGCTATCGGGGCGCCGGCTCGATCTGCTCGATCCCTCGCCCTTGGATATCGAAATCGAGGACATCGCCCATGGCCTGGCGCGCGTGGCCCGCTGGAACGGCCAAACCCTTGGCGAGCACGCTTTTTCCGTGGCCCAGCATTGCGTCATCGTGGAAGATCTGGTGGCCAGCCTGCGCCCCGGCTTGGGCCCGGCCGAGCGCCTCACCGCTTTGCTGCATGATGCGCCGGAATATGTCATTGGCGACATGATCAGCCCGTTCAAGGCCGCCTTGGGCCTGGATTATCGCGCCTTCGAGGCCCGCCTGGAGGGGGCCATCCATGTGCGCTTTGCCTTGCCGATCACAATCGCGGCACCGCTCAAGGCCCTGATCAAGCAGGCCGATATCTACTGCGCCCATTTCGAGGCCGTCCAGCTGGCTGGCTTCAGCCCGCAAGAAGCGCACGCAATCTTTGGCCCCCTGCCGCAGGGCCTGCATCAGGATATCATCCCCTGCAGCACCCATGATGCACAAGCGTTGTTTTTATCGCGCTTTCATGCGCTTACCCAAAAAGGAAATCCCTGATGGCCATCCTCGTTTGCCCGCTCTCGCGCGTGCTCGATCAGGTGCGCACGCACCGCCCCAGCCGGGTGGTCAGCCTGCTCGATCCTGGCACCCAATGGCCCGATGTCAGCCAAGATGGGATCGACGCGCATTTGAAAGTCGGCGTGCATGATATTCTGGAGCCACAAGCCGGCTGCACCGATCCACAGGCTCACCACGTTCACGAAATCCTGGATTTCCTCCGGCCCTGGGATCAGGCGGCACCGCTCCTGATCCATTGCTATGCGGGCATCAGCCGCTCAACGGCCACAGCCTTCATCGCCGCCTGCCTGCACAATCCTGATGTGGAAGAAATCGTTCTGGCGCGGGCTTTGCGCAGCGCCTCCTCCAGTGCCCACCCCAATCGCCGCATCGTGGCCTTGGCCGATGCCGCCTTGGGCCGCGCGGGCCGGATGAGCCAAGCCATCCTTGCCATCGGACCTGGGGCGAACTGGCACGAAATCGGCGAGGCACAGCCCTTCGCGATCGCGGCGCGTCATGGCTGATTTGGCCGGGATCGCACAAGATCGCATCCGCATCGGGCTGACGGCCGTGGTGGTCGCGGCCGATGAAAGCGCGCCGTATGTGCTGATCACCAACGATGCCGATGGGCTGGCCAGCCTGCCCTTCGGCCCGTTCGACCCGGTGGGCGACCCGACGCTGGAGCTGTCGCTGCGCCGCTGGGTGTGCGCGCAGACGGGCTTTGATATCGGCTATGTCGAGCAATTGTACACCTTCGGCGATCGTGGCCGCGATGCGCCTTTGCCCATCGCTGAAAAGATCGGCGTGCGCTCCATCTCCGTTGGCTATCTCGCGCTCACGCCCGAACATGCCGATCTGCAGCGCGAAAATGCGCGTTGGCGCGAATGGTATCGTCATTTCCCCTGGGAAGACTGGCGCGGTGGCCGCCCCGAATGCATCGGCGCGGAAATCGCCCCCGCGCTATGGCGTTGGGCCAACACCGATCCGGGCCGCTTCGAGGCGCGGCGCACCCGTATCCGGCTGAGCTTCGCGCTGGAGGGCGCGGCCTGGAACGAGGAACGCGCGCTCGATCGCTATGAATTGCTCTATGAAGCGGGCCTGACGCTTGAAAGCGCGCGCGACGCGGCCCGGCTGCGCGGGCTTGCACCGCCAAAATCGCCGCACCAGCCATCGGCTTTTGGCGAGCCGATGGCCTCCGATCACCGTCGCATCCTGGCCACGGCCATCGCCCGGCTGCGCGCCAAGATCAAATATCGGCCCGTCATCTTCGAGCTGACACCCGAATTGTTCACGCTCTCGCATCTGCAAAGATTGGTGGAATCCATCGCCGGCCTCGATCTGCACAAGCAAAATTTCCGCCGCCTGCTCGACCGCACCGGGCTGGTGGAGGGGCTGGGCCGGTTCGAGGCGCGCACGGGCGGGCGCCCGGCCGAATTGTTCCGCTTTCGCCGCGAAAGCCTTTTGGAGCGCCCGGCCAGCGGCGTGCATGTGCCCGCCCCGCGCGGCTGATGGCGCAAGCGTTTTGGCGACGGCTCACGCGCAAATGCCCATTTTCTGGTACAGGGTGAAAAGATGCTCGACGCGCTCGAACGGCTTCGCACGATAGAGCCGATGGAGTAATCCCGACTATCGGAGGCTAACGTGTCAAGATGCGCAGAAAGGGAAGGTGGGTACCGAAATATCCTGCCTCGTGCGCTGTCATGCGCCGCCGTTCAACCTCTGAGCCAGATGGCTGCCCGCGCGCGAACAATTCACCAAGGGGATAATTGGGAGAAACAGAACGCGGCGATAGCGCTGGAACGCGAATTCGCGACATGACCTCAAGACGATCATAAAACCACCCCCTTTTCGTACCCACAAGAGCATCTCGGCCCGTGCTTTACCGTCCAGGACGTTTTTCCGGCGGAATATTGGCGTGTTCCGCCAACATAAAGCCAACCAGGCAAAACGGCCCGAACACACTTTGGGCTGTACAACCTTAGCAAGATATAATATGTTAATTTTCCTATGGTTGCACTCACCAACCCAGGCGAGCCCAAGCGCTCAAACGAGGCGGATGCGCTAACAACGCACGATCCGGGCGCTGGCTTTACCCCGCAATTGGCGCAGGCCATCTCGAAATCTGTCCAATCCATTAGCCAAAAACTACGCACGCTCCAAGGTGCCGATTTGGCCCGCCCCCAAGCCATTTTGGTGCAAGAGGCTGTGTTTGGCTGCGATCGGCTGATGCGCCTTTTGCAAAACAGTTTGGAGCACCTGCCCCCCATGGCCAATCGGGATGGTGCCAGCCGGTTCGATGTCCAGCACGCCGCATCGGTGGCCATCGAGGCGTGCACGGATCTGTTGGAGGGCTGCTCCATCAGTTTGCGCATGGAAACGCAGCCGCGTTTGCAGGCTTTGGCCGATCGCGATCTCCTCCATCGGCTGTTGTGCGCCATGATCGAGGATGCCGTATCGCAACGCCCGCGGGCCATGGATTTGTGCATCAGCATGCAGGCGCGCGGATTGGCTTTCACGCTTTGCGCGAGCCCGCTGCCGCGCGCGGCGCGCCAAGCGAGCGCCCCGGCCGGCATTTGCGAGCGCCTGGCCCAGGCCATGGGCGGGCAAATCACCGGCCAGATCCGCCACGAGGCGGGAATCACCGCCTATCTGCCTCTGGCCATCGCACCCGTCGAGGAATCCGTGCTCGCCGAGGCGGGGTTGCGCATTCTGGTAGCCGATGACAATGCCGGCGCACGCGCCATCCTGGAAGCAATTTTCCAAAGCCTTGGCCATCACGTAGATCTGGTTGGCAATGGGCAGGCCGCCGTCTCGGCAGCGTGCCAGCACCTGTTCGATCTGATCGTTCTGGATGTAGCCATGCCGGGCCTCGATGGCCTCGCTGCCTGCGCTGCCATTCGCCGCCAAGCGGGGGCCAATCAAAATACGCCGATCATCGCCCTATCGGCGTTGAGCCCCCAATCCCTGCAGGAAAAAGCGGCCGAAGCAGGATTGGATGGCGTGCTGGCCAAGCCGATCGAAATCGGCCGCCTCATGGCCCTTATCCGGCTTTTGGTGCGGCCGGGCTCAATCAATGCGGCCGAAATCGAAGATGTTCAAGATGACAAACACGGCGATGAATCCACCGATCAACCAGAGCGCCATTCTGCTTTCCCCATTGCCAAGTGAAACGCCCGCATGCTTGGGCCAGGCGCGCCAGCACGCCCGCTTAACGAATCTGCACGAGCTTAAAACCTTTTCCTGGCCACGAAAAGCGGTTTACTTCCTGCATGCCGCTCAACCTCACGCCTCTCTTCCGTGTCTATTGGCGCCTCAGCCGCGGCATGACGCTGGGCGTGCGGGGCATCGCGCAAAATGGTACCGGCGCTGTCATGCTCGTGCGCCATTCCTACACGCCCGGCTGGCACCTTCCCGGCGGCGGCGTCGAGCGCGGCGAAACCATCGAAGCGGCCATGCGCAAGGAATTCATGGAAGAAGCCGGCATCGAGCCAATCGGCGCGATGCCGATCTTCGGCATCTATCTCAATACGCGCTTTCGCGGGGATCATGTCGTGCTGGTGCAATGCCCAGCCTGGCGCGCCTGCCCCACGAACAGCCAAGGCGAGATCCTGGAGCGCGGCTTTTTCCCGCTCGATCGCCTGCCCATGGGTATCAGCGGTGGCACCCGCGCGCGCCTCCGTGAGGCCCTCGAAGACACGCCGCCATCGCCCCATTGGTGAATCAAAGCGAAACCAAAGCGAAAAGGAAAAGCCGCGCAAGGCATTCCACCCCACGCGGCCAGCGCCTAAGCGCAAGTCGAGCGCTCCTCCCAAGAAGCATTTCGCCGCTTCGCGGTCTAGCTGCCCATTCAGAAGAAAGCTCAGCCATTGTCAAGCGGCGTGAACCAGCGCATTTTCGACAAAAGTGTCGTCGCGGTTTTGTGTTCGAAAATGCGCAGATTCAAATAAACAGAGCATCGAACCCAGCGAAATCCGGCCGATTTCGCCGACGATGCTCACGGATCACAAAGTCTCGCCGAACAGCGATCGAAACCTGCGCAGGGCCTCCGCTGGCCCGCCGAACACGAAACGCGGCTCAAAAATACCGATCGGGCCAACGGCGTGGGGGCTGAGCCGGCGGGCCATTTCCTGCGCCGCGGCGCGCGCGCAATAAAAACCGAATCCGTCCAGAGCCGGGGCGGGTAAGCCGGCATCCAGCAGATCGCGGCAGGCTTCAAGCGCCGGCGCGCGCGCGGCGGGTGCCATCTCGACACGCACCAAAGCGCGGCTCAGCGCGCAATGCCTGGCCTCCAAAACCTCCAGCACGTTTTCAAAGGCCTGGCGCACCGCATTTGGCCAGGGGGCCGCGAGGCTCATGGCCAAATGCGCCTGGCTGCGTAAGACCAGCCCATCGCGCAATGGCAAGAGCCCATTGGCGGCCAAAGTGGCCCCCGTCGTGCTGATATCCACGATGATTTCGGCGCTGCCCGCGGCAGGTGCGCCCTCGGTGGCCCCCGCGCTTTCGACCAGCCGGTATTCGATCACGCCATGGCGTTCCAGGAAGGCCCCGGCCAGGCGCAGATATTTGGTGGCCACACGCAGGCGCCGGTTTGTGCGGGCGCGGTGGGCCGCGCACACATCCACCAGATCGGCCATGTGGGTAACATCCAGCCAGCTGGCCGGCACGGCCACCAACAGATCGGCGCGGCCAAAGCCCATCGGCTTGATCAGGCGCACGGGGCCAAGCTCGGGCTCGGCTTCGCGCAGCACATCCTCGCCGGTCACGCCGGCATGGATCTCACCGGCCATCAAAGCCTTGGCGATGTCGGTGGCCGACATCAGCCGCACTTCGATTTGCGGCGCGCCTTCCATCCGTGCCGCATAGGCGCGCCCGCCTTGGATTGGCTGAAATCCGAGGCCGCAATCTTCAAAAAAAGCCTGGGTCTGTTCTTGCATGCGGCCCTTGGAGGGCAGGCCCAAAATGCACGCGCTCATTGGCCACGCTCCGCGGCCAACACGGCCGGATAGAGAGAAAAGCCGGCCGCACCCCAGCCATCGGCCGATCGGCCCGGAGGGTCTTGGGCGCGTGCCAGGGCCGTCAGCACCTGATCATAGCGCCCGCCCCCACCTAACAGCGCGCCGCTCTTGCCGATCAGATCGAAGGTCAGCCCATCATAATATTCGAGGCTGCGATCGAAGGCGGCCCGAAAAACCGCATCCCGCATGGGGGGCTGGCTGTGTGCCAGTTGCGCCCATAGGCGCTCCAAATCATCCAGGCGCTGGAAAACCGGCTGCGGGGCTGGCAGGCCGGCCACCGCCTGGCGCACCGCCTTGAAGGCATCGAGCGGGGGCGCTTCAATGGCAAAGGCACCCGCCAATTGCTCCAGCAAGCCGCGCTCCACGCGCGGGGCAGCGGCCCGAAGTGCTTTTTCGCGCAGGCGCGCCGCCACCTCCTGCAAGGAGCGCCCGCTGATCTGGGCCACCCCCGCCAGGGCCAGAACATCTTCTAGCAGTGCCTGCGCGCCTTCCGGGCTGGCCTTGGCCAGCGCCGCGCCCAGCGCCGATGGGGGCATGGCGCTTTGCGCCGGCTCATCCGCCATCGCGGCCTGGATCGCGGCCCGCACATCATGCGAATGCGACAGCGAACGGCTCAAAGCCTCCGGCAGATTGCAGGCCCGAACCAAAGCGCGCGCCAAGGCGGCGCAGCCGAGAACCAGACAGGCGCGCGCGCCAGCCGCCTCGCACGCCCCCAAAGCAGCGCTCAAGACGCCCGCATCGCGCGCGGCGCTGTGCGGTTTGGGTGCATACCATTCCAGCCCGATCTGGCGCGGCTCGATCGGCTGGGCCGCGTCTTCCAGCCGGCGAAACACCCGCCCATCATAGGCCAGGGCAAAGCCCTCCCCCTGCCAAAGCGGCAAGGTGAGGGCCAATCTGGCGGCCGGCACCGTCATGTCCGGGCGCAGGCACAAGGCGTCATTGTGCGTCAGCACGGCGCGCCGGCGAATGACTTCACCAACCAGTTCCAGATACAGGCCGGCGGGCTGCAGCACGGGTGGGGCCACGGCCCTGGCACCGATCGGGGCCAAGTGCGCCTTGAT
>CAZAGL010000098.1:0-7842 GCA_964484435.1 uncultured Caulobacteraceae bacterium | reverse complement strand
GCATCGATGGGCAGGGCCGCCCCGGCTTGCATGCTTTTCCTTGCTCCCGACTGCCAAGCATGGCACGCGCCGGGCAACATGATCCAAGCCCTGCCCAGCCTCGATGCCTTGCGCGCGCAATATGACGCGCTGTTTTGCGATGTTTGGGGGGTGGTGCACAATGGGCGGGCCCGGTATTTCGCGGCCTGCGAGGCGTTGCAGCGTTTCCGCCAAGCGGGGGGCGTGTGCCTGCTCGTTTCCAATGTGCCCAAACCGGCTTCGGCCATTCTGGCCCAGCTCGATCGCCTCAGCGTGCCAACAACGTGCTGGGATGGCATCGTCACCTCGGGGGATGCGACGCGGGCGGTTTTGGCCGCGCGGGCCCCGGGCCCCATGCACCGCATCGGCCCGATCCAGGATCGCGCCCTGTGGGACGGGCTGGGCCTGATCGAAGCCCGCGTGGAAGACGCCGCTTTCCTCGCCGTTTCTGGCCCCAATCATTGGCGCGAAACCCCAGATGATTACAGGCAATTGCTTGCGCGCGCCAAGCAAAGGGATCTGGAAATGGTTTGTGCCAATCCCGATATCCAGGTGCGCGAAGGAGAGCACTTGATCTATTGCGCCGGGGCCTTGGCGCGGCTCTATGAAAATTTTGGCGGCACGGTGACCATGGCGGGCAAGCCGCACGCCCCGATTTATGCCTTGGCGCGCGAGAAGCTGGCGCATATCGCCCCGCGCGCAATCGCTCCATCCCGGGTGCTGGCCATCGGCGACGGCATCGAAACAGACCTTTTGGGCGCGCAAAATGAAGGTTTGGATGCGCTGTTCATCGCCGGCGGCATGCATGGCCAGGCCTTTTCACGTCAAGACGGGCTTGACCTGCCGGCGATCCACGCCGCATTGAGTCAGGCAGGCGTGCGCGCACGCTATGTGATGGCGCAGCTCAACTAAGGATTGCCCGTTTGGCCACGCTCATTTTTTCCCGCCGCTTTGCGATGGCGCACCGCCTGATCGCCGGGCCGGAGGAAAAATGCGCCACGCCGCACGGCCATAATGAGCATGTGCGCATCGAATTGGCCCCCTTGGAGCCCTTTCGCCTGGGCGCGGCCAATTCTTTGGCCTCTTTCGCGCACATCAAGGGGCGCTGGCATGCCTGGATCGATGATCAGGTCGATCATGCCTTGCAGCTCAATGGTGCCGATCCGCTCATCGATTATTTTCGCAGCCAGGAGCCGCAGCGCTGCGCCCGGCTGATGATCTTCCCCGGCGACCCGACCACCGAGGCCGCCTGCCTGCTGTTTTTCCTCAAGCTGCAAGCTTTTTTGCGCGCCGATGGCACGCCTTATAGGCCGCAAAGCGTGCGCCTGGAAGAAACCCCGACCAATTGCGTCCAGATCGATGCCGCCTTCGTGGCCAGCCTGGATTTGCAAGCGACAGCTGCGCACTGGTGGAACCGCCCCGATATGAGTATCAATGATCTCGATTTCGCCCCAAAATCCGCCAAAGAGGCGGGCCTAGCCGCGCGCATGCGCGCGGATTGGGTTTAACAGGGAAAAACATGCGCGCTTTGACCCTCTCTGCTTTCGCCCTGTTGGCGCTTTTTATCGCCGGCAAGGCCCAAGCGCAGGCGCCCGATCCCGCGCCTGCGCCAGCGAACGGCAGGCTCAACAGCCTTTATGCCTGCACCGAGATCGGTGAGGCCAGCGCCCGGCTGGCGTGTTTCGACGCCGCCACGGCCAATCTGCGCACCGCAGAGAATGTCGGGGAAGTCCGGGTGATCGATCTCAATTCCGTCCAGGAATTGGATCGGGAATCCTTTGGGTTTTCGCTGCCCAGTTTGGCCAAGATCCTCGCCCCGAAGAAATCGGCCGTCGCGCTGGGTGCCGCGCCGCTCGATCGCATCCAGGCGATCATTCAATCGGTGCGGATCGCCCCATCGGGCGCGGCGGTCATCACCTTGGACAATGGCCAGATTTGGCGTCAAATCGATCAGGAGCGGCCCTTTGCGCTCAAGCCGGGCAAGAGCGTGCAAGTTTCCAAGGCCAGCCTGGGCAGCTTCTTTCTGGTCGTCGGCTCGAGCCAGGCCTTTCGCGTGAGGCGTGAACAATGAGCTTTTCACAGGTCCATCCCGGCTTTGCGGTTTCAGCGCAATTGCTTGAGGCCGATGTGGCGCGCGCCGCCGAGGCCGGCTTTCGCACGCTCATCAACAACCGCCCAGATTTTGAAGCGCCCGATCAGCCCACCAGCGCCCAGATCGAGAGCCTGTGCCGAGCCCATGGCCTGACTTATCTTCATGCCCCCACCAAAGCCCCCACCTCGCCGCAGGACGTGGCCAGCATGGCCAAGGCCCTTGGCCAAGCCAGCGGCCCCGTTTTGGCCTATTGCCGCAGCGGCACGCGCTCGATCACGCTCTGGGCCATGGTTCAGGCACAAAATGGCACCGATATTGAGCAATTGATCGATGCGGCGCGCCATGCCGGTTATGATCTCAGGGGCCAGGCTGGCGCGCTGGCCGGTGCCCAGGCGGATGGAAACCATGCGAAAGGGTGATGCCAAGCTTGGTTGATGCACGTGCGTTTATCTTCTAGACCAAGTTGGATTAAGCAGAATCAGAATTTCATTTGAGTGGTGCGGGGCCCGTTTCGTGGGTGCATCCCTCCTGAAATGCCAAGGGCTGGCTCCTTGCCCGGCTTGGCTCAAATGCGGGAAACCGCACCATAGTGAGCGTTGATGACACGAACTTGGATCGCAGATTTCGATTGGGAGCCCGGCGCCGTAACCGTCAAGAAAACGGGCGCACGGGTGCGCATCGATGGCGAAACCTTATCGGACGTGTTCACCTGGCTGACGTTTTACACCGCTATCCAGCTGCGGCGCATGCGCCCGCGCGGCAAGCGCCAGATCACCATGGCGTTTTCGCCCGATCCCATCCGCCCTTGGTATTTGGCCTGGGCCGCCGCCACCGAAGCGGGCGTGCGCCTGATCAATGAGCCCATCGAGGCCGATATCGTCTTTCATTTCGACGATTCCACCCAATGCGAAGCTGCCCAGCCGCGCACCAAGCCCGGCGCGGTTTTGCTCAATTTCCGCTGCGACGATGTCTCGAAATCGCGGGTGGCAGAGGCCTTCGAGGCCGCTTTCGGCTATAGCCTGTCCATCGATCCGCGCAGCCATTCGGGCCCCGCCGTCGAGAAGAGTGAGCGCAACGGGGCCCATGACGGGCGCATCGTCTATTGCCCGGTCGAGCCTTTGCCCGGGCGCGTCTATCAGCGGCTGATCGATAATCGGTATGGTGAAAACCTGGTTCAGGATCTACGAACACCCACGGTTGGGGGCAAGGCCGCCTGCGTGTTCTTGAAGCGTCGCAACATCGATGCACGCTTCATGAATTCGAATGTCGAAGTGGCTTTGGTCACGGCGGAGTCGCAATTTTCAGCAACAGAGCTTGCGATGATCGCTCGATTCACGGAAAAACTCGGACTGGACTGGGGAGGGCTGGACGTGTTGCGCTGCTCATCGGACGGCCGCATTTATGTGGTCGATGCCAATAAAACCGATATGGGCCCGCCTTTGGCCCTTCCTTTGCGGGAAAAACTTCGGGCGACGCGCCTGCTGGCTTCAGCGCTGGACGCCCATATCCAACGAACCGTTCGAAGCGCTTGAGGACCTCAATGGCAGCGAAAATTCCATTCGTCCGCGATTTCGAATTCGAATACGGAAAGCCAAAAACGGTCAGCCCGCTGGTGCGGCGCATCGTGGCCAGCAATCCCGGCCCCTTCACCTTTACCGGCACGGGTGTTTATGTCGTTGGGCGTGGCAATGTCTGCGTGATCGATCCCGGCCCGGATCAGCCGGGCCATTTGGATGTGCTGCTCACGGCGCTGGCCGGCGAAACCGTCACACACATTTTCGTGACCCACGCCCACAAAGATCATTCCCCGATGGCGCGGCCGTTGGCGGCGGCCACCGGCGCGAAGATTTATGCCTGCGGCACGCCGGTGATCGCCACCGATAGCGAAGTGCGCATGGAAGCCGGCGATGATCTGGGTTTCCGGCCAGATATCGCCGTGCAGGATGGCGATCGCTTCCAGGGCGATGGCTGGACGATCGAAGCGGTGGCCACCCCGGGCCACACCTCCCACCACATGGCCTATGGCCTGCTGGAGGAAAACGCGCTGTTTCCGGGCGATCACGTCATGGGCTGGTCCACCACCGTGATTTCCCCGCCCGATGGGGATATGGGCGATTATCTGGCCAGCCTGATCAAAGTGCGCGATCGCGATTACGCGGTTTTGTATCCCACCCACGGACCCGAAGTGCGCGAGCCGACAACCTTCGTGCAAGCCTATCTCGATCATCGCCTGGCACGCGAGCGCCAAATCGTTGAGCAGCTCATGACCGGCCAACGCACCATCCGCGAAATGGTTCCCGTTCTTTATGCCGATGTCGATGCGCGGCTCCATCCGGCCGCCTGCCATTCCATGCTGGCCCATCTGATCCATCTGGTGCGCAGCGGGCGCGTGCAAAGCGAAGGCGTGGCCGGCATCGATACGCGCTATCGGCTCGTGGCCTGAAGAAAAGCCCCTAAATTGAATCGGCCACAGGTTATTGCGTATGCGGCGCGGCCGCACAGCACGGGCGCGGCGTGTTTGCATCGGCGCGCCAGGCATGGCCGCCGGCCTGGCGGATCAAGGCTTGGCTGAAAGCGCGCACGCGCTTGGCATTGGCCCCGATATCGGAAACCCCAACACGACTGACCGAGCGGATATCCACCACGCTTTCGTCGCTCGTACCGCCCGGGCGGATGCGCACCGCGATATCATCGACAAAACCGAACCAGAAACTGCGCACCTGGGCCTCAAGCCCGCTGGAGGCCGGCTCCAGCCGCGTGACCTGCCAGCCCAGTTGCTTGGCGATGTCGAGGGCGCGCTGCTGCGCCTGTGCCGGGGGCAGTGGCACGGAGATGGGCAGAATGTCGCCATAGGCCTGGCGCTGCAGATCGATGGAGAGCTGGCCCTCCGCCGCGCCGAAGCGACCGTTCAGATTTGGAACCCGTTTGGTCAGCAAATCCAGGCTGTTGGCCCCCTTGGCCTCGCGCGCCTGGCGCACTTTGGCCGAAAACGCGGGTGGATCGGCCAGATCGGTGGAGATGTCATGGATGGGCGGAACAGCCTGCGCCTGGCTGCGAAACTGCAACAATCCCCCAACCAAGGCGGCCGGCACCAGCAAAGCCGCCAGCGCCAGCGCCGCGCCCCGGCGTGGGCGGACGAGCAGCGCCGCCAGCACCGCGATCCCCCCTAAAGCCAAAGCGCCGAAGGCCAAAAGCGGGCCGATGCGGATCGTCAAATTGCCCAGCCCCATGGCCACACCCCAAAGCCCAAACCGCACGCCCAGCGCCGCGATCATGAAATAGGCGATCAGCGCCAGGCTGGCCGCCAGGGCAATACGCACAACCCAATCGCGAATTTGGCCCATGGAATTCTCCAAATTGTGCGCGCCAGCCAGCGCATTTTCAAAAAAGTATCATCGCGATTCTGCGCCCGAAAATACGTTGATTCAAACATTCAACGCATCCGACCCATCGAAGGCCGGCCATGATTTCGCTGCTGATTCGCTAGCTATGGTTTCTGAACGGGTCAAGCTGGTGCTGAGAAGTTCGAGGCCCGTGTGCGGCTCGCAAGTGGAAAAGGTTGCCGCTGAAAGGAGCCGGTTTGATCGCATTGAAATTAATGCAATCATTCGATATGGAATTGAGGTTTAAGGAGCGATATGGCCAGCCTGACAATCAGAAACCTTGAAGAGGATACCAAGGAGCGCTTGCGCGTGCGTGCTGCGCAAAATGGGCATTCTATGGAGGAAGAAGCCCGTGCAATCCTGCGTGCGACGGTGGCGGGTGCCACGGCTGCAGACCTGTGGACGCGATCGAGCGCCGTGTTCGCCGGAGAAAAGGGGCTCGACCTTGCGCTCCCATTGCGCGCCGCTGACCGTGCGCCGCCTGCTTTTGACTCCGACGAATGATCTTGCTCGATACCAATGTGGTATCGGAGCTGATGCGTCCGGCCCCCGATCCCAAGATGCGTGCCTGGCTTGGCGGCTTGGGCGCGGCCCCCATTTCAACGAGTGTGCTCACTATTGCGGAAGTCGTGTTCGGCCTCGCACGGCTGCCGGATGGCAAGCGCCGTTCCAAACTCATGGAACGGTTCGATGCGCTGATCTTTGGGCCGCCAGCTTTGCCCGTGCTGGGACTGGATGCGCGAGCCGGTCGTCTTGCCGGTGAGTTTCGCGCTCTTCGAGAACGCCTAGGGCTTGGGTCTGCGCCATCGGACATGATGATCGCGGGCATCGCTATGGCGAACGGGGCGAATCTCGCGACGCGCAATCTTAGCGACTTTGCCGGCCTGCCGATCAGCGTCGTTGATCCTTGGGCGTGAAATGATCGATTGCAAGCTCGCCGCCGAAACCCCGCCCCTGATGAGGCCCGCACTCGGCTAATTTACGCCGCGCTCAACCCATTCAACATCAGGCGCGCAAGCAAATAGCAAATTCACTCCACTAGCGCACGAATTTGCCCACCAGTTCGATATGTGGGCTCCAGCGGAATTGATCCACGCCGCACAGCCGGGTCAATCGAAATCCCCCGTCGATGAGCGTTTTGGCATCACGCGCGAAGGTCATCGCGTCGCAAGAAACCGATACCACCAAAGACACCTTGGAGGCGGCGATCTGCTCGGCCTGCAGGCGCGCACCCGAACGCGGTGGATCCAGAATCACGGCCTCGATGCGCTTCATTTCCAGCGCGGCCAAAGGGTTGCGCAGCAGATCGCGGCGCAGGGTCGTGATCGGTTTGAGCCGGCCAGCACAGCCTTCCGCCCCGGCCCGCAAGGCCAGCAGCATGCTGGCATCGCCCTCCACGGCCAACACTTCGCTCGATTGCGCCAGGCGCAAGGCGAAGGTGCCCATGCCGCAAAACAGATCGGCCACGCTTTTGGCCCCGGCTCCGGCCACGGCCTCCTGCACCAGTTTGGCGATCCTGTCCTCGCCCGCTTGGGTGGCCTGGGCGAAGGCCCCGGGCGGCGGCTCCAGGCTGGCCAGCCCGATCTGGATCACGGCGCGGCGCGGCGCGAGGAACACATCCCCCTCAAAGGAAAGGCGGGCGATATCGGCCTCCAGGATGGCCGCACTGGTTTTCGCCAATTGGCTGGCGTGCAGCGGGCCTTGCCCCGCCCCGCGCACATTGACATCCAGCCCGCTCAGCGTTTCCAGGCATTGCAGGACAATTTCGCCCTTTTCCGGCACCAAAGCCGCAGCGAGCCGCCGCAGATCCGGGATTTTCGCCTCCAGGCTGGCCGAGAGCAGGGGGCAGGCACCAATCGTTTCGATCCCCGCCCCATCCCTGCGCATGAATCCGAAATCGATGGCGCGCCCATTGCGCGCGGCGTGGAAGGCGGCGCGCCGGCGCCCCTGGCCCCAGGCCGCCGCGATCGGCTCGAACTCCACGTCCAGGCCGCGCTTGGCCAAGGCCTGGGCAATGATTTGCTCTTTCCAGGCGAGATAAGGCCCCTCTTGCCAATGCTGCAATTGGCAGCCGCCGCATCGCCCGAATACCGGGCAGCAAGCGGGGATCCGCTCCAGGCTGGGCTCGAGAATCTGCATGGCCTCAGCCCGGTCCCCGGTCATTCGGGCCTCGATCATTTCGCCGGGCAACGAAAGCGGCACGTAAATCGGGCCGATTTCGCCCCGTGCGATCCCTTGGCCGCGCGCTCCCATCTCCTCGATCCGCAAAACGCGGATTTCGTCCTGGCTGGCTTGGCCAGCTCCCTGCCCCCGCAAAGCGCGTTTGGCCAAAGACGAAGGGGCCGGACG
>CAZAGL010000097.1:0-7998 GCA_964484435.1 uncultured Caulobacteraceae bacterium | reverse complement strand
CAGCAAGGCGGCGGGCCCGCAGCCGAGGAAGAGGAGATCGTGGTCACGGGATCGCGCATCGCGCGCGATCCCAATCTCGGCTCTCCGGTGCCTGTCACTTCGGTGAGCGGCGAAGACATCACCCTATCGGGTGCCTCGGATGCCACCGAGCTGCTGAACGAGATCCCCGCTTTGCTGAATTCCACCGCGGCCTCGGAATCGATCGATAATGGCTTTTCGGTTGGGCAATCTACGTTGAATTTGCGTGGCCTCGGTGCGGTGCGCACGCTGGTTCTGGTAAATGGCCGCCGGCATGTCGGCGGGGTGGGTGGCACGGCCATCGTGGATGTGAGCAGCATTCCCTCGCAATTGATCGAGCGCACCGACGTGCTCACCGGCGGGGCGGGTGCCGTTTATGGCTCGGACGCGGTGACGGGCGTCGTCAATTTCGTGCTCAAGCAGGATTATGAGGGCTATGAGGTCACGGCGCGCGGCAATCTGACCGATCGCGGCGATGGCGGCCAGATCCAAGTCGATGGCATATACGGCCGTAATTTCGGCAAGGGCCGCGGCAATGTCACGGTCTCCGGCAGCTATCAGCGCGATAATGAAATCCGCTTCGGTGCCCGCCCGTTCACGCGCAATAACGGCCTTGCCGATGATTTGCCGAACCCCGCTTTGCGCTTCCAGGCCGGCGATATCGGTGCGGGCACGCCCAATTTCGCACAGTTTTTCAATCTGAATAACGGATTGTTCCCGACAGGCTTTTCTATCCCCGATGCCGATACCTTCATCGCCGATTACACCGATGCCTTCGGCGTTGCGCCCAATCTCACCGCAGCCGAACGGGCTTTGATCGGGCGCGCAGGAAGCGCCCCGGCGCGCGCCATCGCTCGCCAGCCCACGTTTTCGATTAGCTCCAATCGCGGTGTGATTTCGGGCGCCCAATTCACCGATCCTGGCCTCGATCTCGATCGCAATGGCGTTTCCGATTGCGTGCAATCTTCGGTGGGCTTCAACAGCCTGTTGACTTTCGCGGGCTCCTTCGGGGCGGCGGGCGGCTGCTTCATCGTCAATGATGATGGCAGCGTGCGGCCGTATCAGGATGGCCAGATCGCCGGGATTTTCAACCAGTTCGGTGGCGATGGTATCCAGAACAATTTTGATGCGAATTTCCTGACGCCCGAGGTGCGGAAGTATCAAGGCAATGTCACCGCCCAATACGAATTCACTCCGGCATTCATCGCCTTCTTCGAAGGAAAATATGTCTTTCAGCGCACGCGCAGCGGCGGCCCGCTCAATACCTTCTATGATCTGTTGACAGTCGCGCCCGATAATCCCTTCATCCCGGATGTGCTTCAGGGCGTTGCCGATGATCAGGGCGGCCTGTTCGTCACGCGCGATCCCACCGATCTCGGCCCCAATATCAGCACCAATAAATCGCAAACCATCCGCATTGTCGGCGGCTTGCGCGGCGATCTGGGCGACAACCTGAAATGGGAGCTCTCGGGAAATTACGGGCGCTATGATCTCGATCTGATTTCACCCAACACCGTCGTCGTCGATCGCTTTTTTGCGGCCATCGATGTCACCACCGATGCCAACGGCAATCCGATTTGCCGCTCCGATATCTCACCATTGGCCCCGCCCACGACGCCATTCGACATCCCCGTGTTCGCACCCGCTTTCTTGACCTTCAATCCGGGGGATGGCCAGTGCCGGCCGGCCAATATCCTGGGCGGCCCCAATTCCATTTCCGCCGAGGCCGTGGATTTCATCACCACGCGGGACATCACCGAATCCAATCTGCAGCAATTGGTGTTTTCGGGCTATGTCAGCGGCGATAGTGGCAAATGGTTCAAGCTGCCGGCGGGATCGATCGGCTTTGCCGCGGGCGCAGAATATCGGCGCGAGGAAAGCGCAACGCGCTTTTCCGGCCTGAACCGGGGCGTTATCCCCGTCACTATCAACGACGTGTTCGGTGATGGCTCGCTCATCAATGTGCCGGCGGGGACAACCTTGGCAGATCCCCGGTTTCAAGCCGGCGATCCGAATTCCCGCGACGACGACCTCATCCGCCAAAATTCCCTTTTGTTTGATCCGGACTCCATCATCCGCGATTCCGCGGGTGCCTTCGATGTCTGGGAAGTCTATGGCGAAGCCAGCATTCCTATCTTAAAGGATTTGATCCTAGCCAAGGATCTGACGATCAACGGCGCGGTGCGCTATGCGAATTATTCGATTCCGCAAGTCGGCAGTGTGTTGACCTGGAATGTCAGCGGCGAATGGAGCCCCGTGCGCGACATCCGCTTTCGCGTGGGCTACGCCCGCCCTGTGCGTGCCCCCAATGTCAACGAATTGTTCAGCCCCGAGCAGGGGGCCTTCTTCCGGCCCAACGATCCCTGCGATCAAGCCCAAATCGATGCGCTCGTCAGCACGGGTGATCCGCGTGGGCCGATCCGGGCGGCAAATTGCTTGGCCGATGGCATCCAACCCGGCTTCGCGGATCCGCTCTCGGCCCGCTTTTCTGGCGTCACCGCTGGTAATCGCGATCTCGTGGAAGAAGAGGCCCGTAGCTTCACCGCTGGCGGCGTGATCCAGCCGCGCTGGGTTCCGGGGCTGAGCCTGAGCGCGGATTATTGGAATATCGAAATACGAAACGCGATCTCGGCTCCCTCAGCACAAGATATTGTGGATAGCTGCTATGACTCGACGAGTTTTCCCAACAACCAGTTCTGCCAGCTTTTCAGCCGGAACGACGATCCCGCCAGCCCACAATTCCAAGGCTTTAACTTCCTGCGGCAGCAACAACTGAACGTGGCGGCCTTGGAGGCATCGGGCGTAGATTTCGACGTCACCTATCGGCTCTCTTTGGGTTCGAACGATTTTCAGTTTAAAGTCGCAGGCTCGCGTGCGTTCAAAATCAACAATTTCTTCGACCCGGAAGATGTGAACGCCCTCGATCCCGAATTGGGCGAACTGCGCCGGCCGCTTTGGGCGGGCAATCTCTCGGCCGGCTGGTCACGCGGGCCATTCAGCCTGGGCTGGAACACCCAATATCTGGGGCGCCAAGCGCTGCGCGCGGTGGAAATCGAAACGGTGAATGAATTGTTCGGGCCCGCCGGCATCGCCAATCGCACTTACATCCATGATCTCAATGGCCAATATCAATGGGGTGATCATTTGCGCATTTTCGGCGGTGTCACCAACATCACTGGCCGCGAGCCGTTCATCACCGAGCAGGCCTTCCCCGTCAGCCCCCTGGGCCGCACCTTCTTCTTGGGCATCACCTATAAGAGCTGAGCGCCCATATTGCCTCTCTGCCAAAGGGGCCGCGATGGCCGCGGCCCCTTTCCTTTTGCCCACCAGAGGGGTTAACCCAAGGCGATGGAAGCGATCGAATGGCTCAGCGCGTTGATTTTCGCTTTGGCTTGGCTGGGCTATGAACCCGCCATGGCCCGCATCGGCGCGCGCCATACCACGATCAACAGCGATCTCGCGCAGATTCGCGCCGCCTGGATGGTGCGCATGCTGGCCCGCGAAGGCCGCATCATGGATACCAATCTCATTGGCCATGTTCTCAATTCCGCAAGTTTTTTTGCCTCCACCAATCTGCTGATCATGGCGGCTGCGGCCGGCCTGCTGTTTGGCGGGGAAGCGGCCTTGACCCGCCTCAATGGCCTCGCTTTGTTAGCACACGCGCCCAACTGGCTGCTGGAGGCGAAATTCGCGCTGGTGGTGATCACGTTGGGCCGGGGGCTTTTGGATTTCATCTGGGCCATCCGCCAGCTGAATTATTGCGTCAGCCTGATTGGCGCGGCCCCCGAGGCCGGCGATGAGGCACGCCGCGCGCGCTATGCCGACGCCATCGCCGGGGCACTCAATCCCGCGCTCTCGGCCTTCAATCGCGGGGTGCGGGCGTATTATTTCGCCATGGCGGCGGCGGCCTGGCTGATCGCCGGCTGGGCCATGGTGCTGGGGGCCTTGGCCAGCTTCGCGCTGCTGGCCTGGCGCCAGCTTTATTCCGATGCCGCTTTGGCCACGCGCCGGGCCCGCCAGGTTTTGGAAGAATAGCGCGCGCCGGCCCCCTTGCGCACCGCGCCGATCCCAGCGATATGGGGCATGGAGGCTGGCGGCGGACGAAAGCCCCGCCAATCCGGTCAGGTCCGGAAGGAAGCAGCCGTAACGGGTTGCGTTCGGGTCGTCGTCCAGCCTCTTCTCTCACGCTCCTCCAGAAAGTGGCTCGCTTCTGCTTTCCCAGATGGGTAGGGTGCCAGCATGAGCGATCGCCCGTCTCCAGAAGGCCTGTTTGGCGAGGAAAGCCCTGGCCGCGCCGGCTATCTGGTGCTGGCCCGCAAATACCGCCCCCATCGTTTCGAGGATTTGGTGGGCCAAGAGGCCATGGTGCGCACCATCGCCAATTCCTTCGATATGGGCCGCGTGCCGCACGCTTACATGCTCACCGGGGTGCGCGGCGTTGGCAAAACCACCACGGCGCGGCTGCTGGCCCGCGCCCTGAATTATTCCACGCCCGATTGCGATCGCCCCAGCATCCATCTGAATTCCCCGGGGGTGCATTGCCAGGCCATCCAGGAAAGCCGCCATCCCGATGTGCTGGAAATGGATGCCGCCTCGCGCACGGGCATCAATGATATCCGCGAAATCCTGGAAGGCGTGCGCTATGCGCCGCTGAGCGCGCGCTACAAGGTCTACATTATCGACGAAGTCCATATGCTGTCCAATGCGGCCTTCAACGGCTTACTGAAAACACTGGAAGAACCGCCCCCCCATGTGAAATTCATCATGGCCACCACCGAAATCCGCAAAGTGCCGGTGACGGTGCTGTCGCGCTGCCAGCGCTTTGATCTCAAGCGCATCGCGCCCCCGGTTTTGACGGCGCATCTGCGAGCCATCTGCGAGCGCGAACATGTGGGCATCGCCCAAGATGGCCTGGAATTGATCGCCCGCGCGGCCGATGGCTCGGTGCGCGATGCGCTGTCGCTGCTCGATCAGGCGCTGGTGCAAAGCGATGGCGAGGGGGCGATCATCGCCGCCCAAGCGGTGCGGATCATGCTGGGCCTGGCCGATCGCGGCCGGGTTTTGGATATTTATGGCCATGTCGCCGGCGCGGATGCGGCCAGCGCGGTGCTGGAATTGCGCGCCCAATATGATGTGGGCACCGATCCCGCCCAAATCCTGCGCGATCTGCTGGAAATCGGCCATGAGATTGCCATGGCCCAGGCCCTGGGGCCGAACGCCCATATCGTGGGCGGGGCCGATTGGGAGGCGCGCATCCGGCACTTGGCCAGCCGGATCTCCCCGGCCCAGGCTGCGCGGATCTGGCAGCTTTTGCTGCGCGCGCTGGACGAAGCGGGGCGCGCCCCCGATCCGCTCGCGGCCGTGGAAATGGCGCTGGTGCGCTTGTGCGCGGCGATGGGCCTGCCCTCCCCGGAGGAGGCGGCCAAGATGCTGCAGGCTTTGCCCCCTGCCCCCGATGCGGATGCGCCTCAATCGGCGGCGGCTTCGTCCAGCCCGGCAGGCGGCCCCAGCGCGGGCCCGATCAGCTTTCAGGACATCCTCAATCTCTTGGCTGAACGGCGCGATATCGAATTGGAAATCGCCGCCGAACGCTGCGTGCGGGTGGCGCAGTTGCGGCCCGGTTTGTTGCATTTCGCGCCCACCAAGGATGCGCCCGATGCC
Source organism: uncultured Caulobacteraceae bacterium (assembly GCA_964484435.1). Taxonomy (GTDB): domain Bacteria; phylum Pseudomonadota; class Alphaproteobacteria; order Caulobacterales; family Aquidulcibacteraceae. Next base: position 2,319 of record CAZAGL010000097.1, on the reverse strand, counting down.
TTGGCCGCGCGCTTGGCCAAGGCCCTGCGCGAAGCGACCGGCGAGGCCTGGGAGGTGCGCGGCGATGCCGCCAGCGAGAAGGAAACCTGGGCCGAAGCCAAAGCCCGCGCGCAGGCCGCGCGCATGCAGGCGATCAAGGCCCATCCCTTCGTCGCGGCGGCCTTGCTGGCCTTTCCAGATTCGCAGGTTTCGGAGGTGAAGGCGATCGATCCCCCTGTTGACAGCGGCGCGCGCGGGGCGGAAATCCTGCCGCTGAGAGGGCGCGCGGCGCAATCGGGCAGCTTGGCTGCGCCCCAAGCGGGCAGCAAGCCGATGCCCAAACCCTGGCAAGGAGAGCCGCGATGAAAGACATTTCCCAGATCATGCGCCAGGCGCAGGCCATGCAGGCCAAGATCAGCGAGGCGCAAAAAAAGTTGGAGGCCATGGAAGTGGAGGGCCAGGCTGGCGGCGGCCTCGTCAAGGTGCGGCTTTCGGGCAAGCATGCCTTGTTGGCGCTGAGCCTCGATCCCAGCGTCATCGATCCCGCAGAAAGCGAAATCCTCGAAGATCTGATCAAGGCGGCCCATGACGATGCCTGCCGCAAGCTGGAAGAGGCGCAAAACGAAGAGCTGAAATCCGTCGGCGGCGGCATGAGCATGCTGCCCGGCTTCAAACTGCCGTTTTGAGGCCCAGAATGCCGGCAGACTCCCTCCCCGTGCAGGGCACGCGGCACAATGGCGCGCGCGTGGCCCTGCTTAAGCAGGCCGCCGCCGCCGCGGCCGATTATGCCGAAGCGGCGCGAACAAGCGTGCGCCGCCAAATCGCGCCCGCCGGCCCCATGGACCCCGCCTTGCTGGACGCGCACCAGCACAATGCCCACGGCTTGGCCTGGATCGCCACTTATGGTGCCGTGCTGCGCGAAACGGCCGCCTGGGCGGCCAGGCTGGAAGCGGATGGGCGCTTTGGCCCGCTGGAGGCGGGCCTCAGCGGGCTTTTGTTCGGCGAATATCTGGCGCAATTGCTGGGCGGCTTGCCCATGTGGGGCACGGAATTCACCCGCCCGCGCGATCTTGGGCTGGAGAATGCGGCGGCCCAAATGGCGCTAGCGCCAAGCGTGGCCCATTTTCTGCGCGAGGCGACCAACCCAGAACACAAAGCGGCCTTGGCCCCGCTGCTGCGCGAGGCCTTGGGCCGGCCCACGGCTGAAGATACGGGGCTGGAGCCGGAATACGCCCAGATCCGCGATCAATTCCACCGCTTCAGCGAAGAGCAGATCGTGCCGCACGCGCATGGCTGGCATTTGCGCGATGAGCTGATTCCCCAGCCCGTCATCGAGGCCATGGCCGATTTGGGCGTGTTTGGCCTGACCATCCCCGAGGCCTATGGCGGGCTAGGCCTGTCCAAGCTGGCCATGTGCGTCGTCTCGGAGGAACTTTCGCGCGGCTATATCGGCGTAGGCAGCCTCGGCACGCGCAGCGAAATCGCCGCCGAATTGATCCTAGCCGGCGGTGTGGAATCGCAAATGCAGGAATTTCTGCCAGCGCTGGCCAAAGGGGAAATCCTGCCCACCGCCGTATTCACCGAGCCGAATACTGGATCGGATCTGGGCAGTTTGCGCACGCGCGCCGTGCGCGCCGGCGAAGATTACCTGATCACCGGGGCCAAGACCTGGATCACCCATGGCGCACGCGCCGATCTCATGACCCTTCTGGCCCGCACCGATGCCGATAGCGAGGATTATCGCGGCCTGTCCATGTTTTTGGCGCGCAAGCCGCGCGGCAGCATCGAGGCCCCCTTCCCCGCGCCCGGCATGCAAGGCGGGGAAATCGCCGTGCTCGGCTATCGCGGCATGAAGGAATACGAAATCGGCTTTGATGGCTTTCGCGTGCCGGGTGCCAATCTTTTGGGTCATCGCGAAGGCCAGGGATTCAAGCAATTGATGGCAACTTTCGAATCCGCCCGCATCCAAACAGCGGCGCGCGCCGTGGGCGTTGGCCAATCGGCTTTTGAACTCGGCCTGCGCTATGGCCTGGAACGCAAGCAGTTTGGCCAGCCGATTTATGCCTTTCCCCGCGTCTATCACAAGCTGCTGCTCGCCGGTGCCGAATTGCTGGGGGCGCGCCAGCTCACCTATTTCGCGGCGCGGCAAAAGGATACGGGCAAACGCTGCGATCTCGAAGCCGGGATGGCCAAATTGCTCGCGGCCAGAGCAGCCTGGACCCACGCCGATGCCGCGCTGCAAATCCATGGCGGCAATGGCTTTGCCCTGGAATATCCGATCTCTCGGGTGCTGTGCGATGCCCGCATCCTCAACATTTTCGAGGGTGCCGGGGAAATCCA
>CAZAGL010000096.1:0-8013 GCA_964484435.1 uncultured Caulobacteraceae bacterium | reverse complement strand
CATTTTCGGGCACAAAACCGCGATTACACTTTTGTTGAAAATGCGCTAGGGGCGTGCGGTGATGGGCTTGCAAACGGTCTGGATCCTTGGCTCGGCCCGCTGGGCCGCCCAAGGATGATGGGGTAGGGCCGGATGCCAATGTTCTCCGGCTCGCTCCGCCAGTGGCATGACGCAGGGTTGGCGCAACGTCGATGGCATGATGGAAAAGGAAGGCGGTTCTGCCCGCCGTTTACTGGCCCGGGAGGTGCGTGCTGGAATTGCCGGCCCCGGCACCATTATCGTGCAGCACATTTTGCAGCAAAATGGCATCGCGCACGGAATTCATGATCAAGGGGGCCCACATGGTGAAGGTCACGCCCGCGCCGGCCACGCCAAGGCTGAGGCCCACCATGCCGCCAACGACGGCACCGCGCCAAAAGCCGCGGCCCTCGGCCAGCCGCTCCGGGATGCTGAGGCGGCGGCGATCTTGCAATTGATATTGCACCTGCGCCTGTTCGGCCCTTGCCCCATAAGCGGGGGCAGCCTGTTCCGGGCGCGCGCCGGCCGGCACCAAAGGCTCAACCCGGGGGGCCTCTTTCAGGGCTTCGCGGGCAGGGCGCGCCGCAGGCGGGGCCGCTTCGACGACGACACTCGGCTCATCGCCGCGCAAAGCATGGAGTTTTTTTGCCGTGCTCATTTCGCCATAACCCCAATCAAGAGAATCACCGGATCCGAGTGAATTAGCCTAGCGCGTTTCGCGCCGCCCGTCGAGTTGCCGGGAAGAAAATTGGTGTGATCAATTTTGGCCCAGATGGCTGTTCCGAGTTAAAACCAAGATCAGCCCGCCAATTCGGGCTGTTTGGGCCGCGCCGCGCCGCCATCGCCTTCCTCGCCCCGGTTGGGGCGGGCCGGCAAGGCCAGATATTCGAAGCGCAGCTTGTGATCATCCTCCGGATCGATATCCACCTTGACGATGCCGCCGGCTTTCAGGCGCCCAAACAGCAACTCATCGGCCATCGGTTTTTTGACATGCTCTTGGATGACGCGGGCCAGGGGGCGCGCGCCAAAGGCCTGGTCATAGCCCCGTTTGGCCAGCCAATCGGTGGCCGCGTCTGTCAACTCGATCTGGACATGGCGCTCTTGCAATTGCGCCTCCAGCTGGATGATGAATTTCTGCACGACATTGCGGATGATTTCCGGCGTCAAATGCTGGAAGGAGATGATCGCATCCAGGCGATTGCGAAATTCCGGCGCGAACAGGCGGCGGATGGCCTCTTCGTTTTCCTCATCCTTGGTGCCGCGGCCAAAGCCGATGCCATTCTTGGCCGCATCGGCCGCGCCGGCATTGGTGGTCATGATCAGGATGACATTGCGAAAATCGGCCTTTTTGCCGTTGGCATCGGTCAGCACGCCATGATCCATGACCTGCAACAGGATGTTGAACAGGTCCGAATGGGCCTTTTCGATCTCATCGAGCAGCAGGACGCAATGCGGGTGCTGATCCACCCCATCGGTGAGTAGGCCGCCTTGATCATAGCCGACATAGCCGGGGGGCGCGCCGATCAGGCGGCTGACGGTGTGGCGCTCCATGTATTCGGACATGTCAAAGCGCAACAGCTCGATGCCCATGACCTTGGCGAGGGAGCGCGCCACTTCGGTTTTGCCCACGCCCGTCGGCCCGGCGAACAGATAGCAGCCGATCGGCTTGTGCTGTTCGCGCAGGCCCGCGCGCGCCATTTTGATGGCCGAAGCCAGGCTATCGATGGCCGGATCCTGGCCGAACACCACGCGCTTGAGATCCTGATCGAGGCATTTCAGCATTTCCGAATCGTTCTTGGAAACCGCCTTGGGGGGGATGCGCGCCATGCGCGCCACCACATCCTCGACATCCTCCGCGTTGATGACGGCGCGGCGCTGATCGGGCGGCAGCAGCATCATGGAGGCCCCGCTTTCATCGATCACATCGATGGCCTTATCGGGCAATTTGCGATCGCCCATATGGCGCGCCGAGAGTTCCACCGCCGAGCGGATGGCCTCCTCGGTATAGGTGACTTTATGATATTCCTCGAAATAGGGCTTGAGGCCCATGAGGATTTTGATGGCATCGGGGATGGAGGGCTCGCTCACATCGATTTTCTGGAAGCGCCGGGCCAGGGCCCGATCCTTCTCGAAATGCTGGCGATATTCCTTATAGGTCGTCGAGCCCATGCAGCGCAGATTGCCATTTTGCAAAGCGGGCTTGAGCAGATTGGAGGCATCCATGGCCCCGCCGCTGGTCGCGCCGGCCCCGATCACCGTGTGGATTTCATCGATGAACAAAACCGCCTTGGGCAGATTTTCCAATTCGCGCATGACGGCCTTCAGCCGCTCTTCGAAATCGCCGCGATAGCGCGTGCCCGCTAGCAAGGAGCCCATGTCCAGCGAAAAGATGACCGCATCGGCCAGCACTTCGGGCACCTGCTTTTCGACGATCTTGCGGGCCAGCCCTTCGGCGATTGCGGTTTTGCCGACGCCCGGATCGCCGACCAGCAGCGGATTGTTCTTCTGGCGCCGGCACAGGATTTGGATGGCGCGGGTGACTTCGGCCTCGCGCCCGATCAGGGGATCGACGCGGCCCTCTTTGGCCTTCTTGTTGAGATTGACGCAATAGGCCTGCAAGGCATCGTTGCCTTGCTTGGTCACGCGCTCTTCTTCTCCATCGGCGGCCCCGCGAACCGGGCGCTGCTGGGTGGCCCCCGGGCGCTTGGCCAGGCCATGCGAAATGAAATTCACGGCGTCATAGCGCGTCATGTCCTGATCCTGCAGGAAATACGCGGCGTGGCTTTCGCGCTCGGAAAACAGCGCGACCAGCACATTGGCCCCTGAAACCTCCCGCTGGCCCGAGCTATCGACATGCAGCATGGCGCGCTGCAGCACCCGCTGGAAGCCGGCCGTGGGCCGTGCATCCTCGCCCTCGCGCCCATCGACGATCAGGCTGTCCAGCTCTTCTTCCAGATAGGTTTCGAGATTGATGCGCAGCTTATCGAGATCGACCTTGCAGGCCGTCATCACCTGGGAGGCATCGTCATCCTCGGTGAGGGAAAGCAGCAAATGCTCTAGCGTGACATATTCATGTCGGTGCTGATTGGCCAGCGTCAAAGCGCGGCGCAAGGTGTGTTCGAGGGTGCGGGAGAAAGTCGCCACGTTGGCTAATCCTTTTCCATGGTGCACTGCAGGGGATATTCAGCCCGCCGCGCGATATCCAAAACTTGAGCCACTTTGGTCTCAGCCACTTCGAAAGTGAACACACCGCAGAGGCCGACGCCATGCTGATGCACATGCAACATGATCTCGGTGGCTTCGTCACGAGACTTGTTGAAGAACTGCTCCAGCACGAACACCACGAACTCCATTGGCGTGTAATCGTCATTGAGCAACAGCACGCGATAGAGTGAAGGCTTTTTCGTGTCAGGGCGCGTGCGGGTGGCGAGACCGCTGTCGCGGCCCGGCCCGTCATCGTCCCAACGTCGTTCACTCATGGCCCGTGCCGTGTCCCACGCAAGCATTTGGGTGATGTGCGCCCATTGCGTCACCCCAATCTAGGTGAAGTGGGGCCAGAGGGAAGGGCTGGTGCGCGCAGGGTTTGCGCTTTTGCAAGGATGCTGGCGTGAAAATCGCGCCGATTTTACGCGTAACGCCATGACAAGTCAGCGCTATTCATCAAGCGCGAGGGGCTGCGTATTTTTCGTCGCATCGGCACATGGTGCCCAGCAAAAAGGGCGGCCACATCAGCGGCCGCCCTTTCTGTGCGTTGTATCGTGCTGCGCGGGGCTCTCTGGCACCGCGAAAGCGATTAGCGCGTGCGCAGCGGCTGCATGCCGGCTTGCACCAGCTGGCCAACGGCGGAAACGCGCTCGTTGAAGGGCTGCAGCGCTTGCTTGGCAACGCCGGCGAAGATCTCGGAAACTTGGTTCATCTCAGAGACATAGCCTTCGAAGGCGCTCTTGGCATAGGCCGATTGGCGCTCAACCAGTTCTTGCACGCTGCGCGAGGTCAGGATCGATTTGGCGGCCGTCATGTGGTTTTCCACGGCTTGCTTGGAAAAAGCGGCGGCGCGGGCCGACATGGCTTCCACGCCCTTGGTGTAGGCGGTGGCTGACGCGACGATGGCTTCCATATTGTCCTTGCCGAACGAGCCCATTTCCGAAACGGCCGTCATGGTGCGATCGAGCTGTTCCTTCACGGCCTCGGGGGCCATCGCGGAGATGTGTTCAAAGCCCTTGGCAGCGGCTTCGTGGGCTTGGGTTTCGATCTTTGCGCCTTGCGCGGTCTTGGTGGTGGCCATGTGACATTCTCCTGTTTGAAATTGCTGCGGATTCACCGGGTTAGGCGCTGGAAAGCGCCCATCCAGGAAGGAGAAGCGTTTTCAAAGCACCGGTTCGATGGTTGGTAAATGTCATGCTGCATGTGCGAAGTCAATGGTGCGATGCAAAATTATGTGCAAAAAAGAGTTACCGGATTAGCCGAAAACGTTTACGTAAACTTAAGGCAAGCGGGGGCAAGCTGGCCTCAGAATCGGCTTAGAGTTTGCACACCATCGCATCATGATGAGAATGCCGCCCATGCTGAACCGTTCCGTTTTCACCCTTGGGGCCGCCATCGTGGCGCTAAGTCAGGCATCCAGTGCGCATGCCGAGGGGCGCTATGCGGCCTTCGTCATCGATGCGCAAAGCAAGGCCGTGCTGCATGAAGATGCGGCTGATGAGCAGCGCTATCCCGCCTCCTTGACCAAGATGATGACGCTGTATCTGCTGTTTGAAGCGATCGATCACGGCGAAGTCGGGCTTTTTGATTCCATTTCCATTTCGCGCAATGCCGCGGGCCAGCCCCCCTCGCGCCTCGGCGTGCGGGCTGGTGAACAGATTTTGGTGGATGACGCCATCCGCGCGCTGGTGACCAAATCGGCCAATGATGTGGCCGTGGCCATCGCCGAGCATTTGGCCGGCTCGGAAGCGCGCTTCGCGGCGCGGATGACGGCGCGGGCCCGCGAAATCGGCATGGGGCGCACGCGCTTTGTCAATGCCAGCGGCCTGCCCGATAGCCGCCAGCAAACCACGGCGCGCGATATCGCCACCTTGAGCCAGGCGCTGATCGAGGATTATCCGCAATATTACGGTTATTTCCAAACCCCGGGCATGAGCTGGAAGCGGGTTTATGCCCGCAATCACAATCGCCTTCTGGGCGTTGTGGAAGGCGTGGATGGCATCAAAACCGGTTACACCAACGCATCGGGCTTCAATCTCGCCACGTCCGTGTCGCGCGGGGGGCAGCGCCTGATCGCGGTGGTGCTGGGCGGCGAGACGGCTTTGTCTCGTGACAACCAGATGCGCTATTTGATCGAGCAGGGCTTTGCCAGCCTTTCGGCCAGCACGGAGGCGGGCAATCTCCGCTTCACCTCCTTGCCGGTGGATCGCGCCGCCATCGACCCGGCCAGCGGGCGGGTGCGCGTGGAGCGGGTGGCCGCTGATGGCCCGGGCTTGAGCGCGGCCCGTGCGGTGCCGAATTCCGGCACCACCTTGCCCGGCGAGGGCCTGGGCCGTGTCAGCCGCGTCTTGCCGCTGGATTAGGCTAAGGCGGCCCGCTCAGGGCAAGGATTGCGCTGGGTTCCATTGCACATCCGTGATGCGCGGCGCGCCCAATGCAAGCATCACGAGCCGATCAAAGCCCAAGGCGCAGCCGGCGGCCGGGCCCATATGGGCCAAGGCCCTCAGGAAATCTTCGTCGATCGGATAGGCATGGCCATAAAGCGCCTGCTTGTGCGCCATCGCCGCCTGGAAGCGGGCGCGTTGCTCGATCGGATCGGTCAATTCGCCAAAGCCATTGGCCAATTCCACGCCGCAGGCGTACAGCTCGAAGCGCTGGGCGAGGCGCTTATCCTCGGGCAGGCGCTGGGCCAGGGCCGCTTCCGGGGCCGGGTAATGCTCCAGCAGGGTCAAACCGGGTGTGCCAAGATGGGGCTCGATCCGTTCCACCAGGATGGCGCTGAACAGATCGGACCAGGTCACCGGCTCGCCGCTGCGCGCCAAACCCGCTTTGTGCGCTGCAGCACGGAGCGCCAGCACATCGCCTTCGCCCGCCGCATCGAGGCTGGCCAGGAGATCGATCTGGGCGAGCCGCGAGAATGCCGCGCACACGCCAAGGCGCTCGGCCGGCGCGCCGGCAGCACAGCTTTTGCCGCGCCAGGTCAGCTCGGTTTGGCCGATGGCCTTGGCGGCGGTGTGCACCAAGGCCAGGCAATCGGCCTGGATGGCCGCGAACGTCTCACCGGCGCGATACCATTCCAGCATGCAGAACTCGCGGGCATGCAAAGCGGATGAAGCCTGCTCGCGGTTGCGAAACACCGGGGCGAACGAGAAAATCTTTTCCTCCCCCGCGGCCAGCAGCTTTTTCATGGCAAATTCGGGCGAAGTGTGAAGATAAAGCGGGCTTTTTGTTCCGTTTTCGTCTTCGGCTTGCGTTGCGAAAGCGTGCAAATGGATTTCGTTGCCGGGGGAGACTTGCAGCAAAGCCGGTTCCACCTCGATAAAGCCCTCGGCCTCAAACCAGGCGCGCAGCGCCGCTTTGATGCGATTTCTGCCCAGAAGCAGCGGTCGCCGATCGGCAAAGCGGCCTTTGTCCCAAAACTTGCTGGCATCGGCCGCTTGGCCAAACGGGGAAAGGCCTGTATCAGCCGTCATTCTGTTCTCATTTCCAACACGGATCGCGCGCACACGTTCGATCCAAGAAAGGCGACCAAGTGGTCAAAGTCATCGCCAGCGATGTCCGCAAGGGCAATGTTCTCGAACATTCCGATGGAAAACTCTATGTCGTGATGTCCGCCGAAAGCTTTCGCCCCGGCAAGGGCACCCCCACCACCACGATCACCATGCGGCGCATTGTCGATGGCGTGAAGACGCAAGAAACCTTCAAAACCACCGATGGCCTGGAAAAAGCCTTCGTCGAGGAAGTCAAGCACACCTTCCTTTATGAAGATGGGGACGCGGGCTTTGTGTTCATGAATCCGGTGAATTTCGAGCAGGTCACCGTATCGCGCGAAACGCTTGGCGATGGCATCGCCTATCTGCAGCCGGAGATGGAAGTCTATCTGCTGCTGCATGACGGGGTGGCGCTCTCCATCGATTTGCCGGCCCGCGTCACCCTGCAAATCCTGGAAACCGAGCCGGTCACCAAGGGGCAGACGGCCTCGTCCTCCTATAAGCCGGCCAAGCTGTCCAATGGCCTGCGCACCATGGTGCCGCCGCATATCGAGGCGGGCACGCGGGTGGTGATCTCCACCGATGATGGCTCCTATTTCGAGCGCGCCAAGGATTAATTCGCCGCCGCAAGGGCGGTGCTGACATGCTCGGCGATGGCCAAGGAGGCGGTCAGCCCCGGGCTTTCGATGCCGAACAGATTGACCAGCCCGGATATTCCGTGCCGTTGCGGCCCATCGATGCGGAAATCCGCGCCCGGCTGGCCCGGGCCCGAAAGCTTGGGCCGGATGCCGCAATAATCGGGGCGCAGCGCGCCATCGGGCAAAGCCGGCCAATAGCGGCGGATGGCGGCGTAAAAGGCCTGCGCGCGCTGGGCATCCACGTTGTAATCGAGGCTGGCCGGGTCGTGATCCGCCAGCCATTCCACGTCGGGCCCAAAGCGCATGCGCCCGGTGAGATCTAAAGTCAGGTGCACGCCCAGCCCCCCATCCACCGGCGCGGGATAGATGAGGCGGCTAAAGGCCGCCCGGCCTTGGCAGCTGAAATAATTGCCCTTGGCCAGCTTCTGCACCGCCAGCGCAATGGCGGGCAGTCCGGCCAGGCTCTGCGCGAGGCCCACGGCCCCAAGCCCGGCGCAATTGATCACGCGCTCGGCCTGCACCAGCGCGGGGCTGGCCCCGCCGGTGCGCAGCAGGATGGGCCCGCCCGGGCCGACCTCGCCGCCCAAAACCGGGGTGTGGAAGGCCACGCGCCCGCCGAAATCCTCCAACTCCCCCTGCAAAGCCAGCATGAAGCCATGGCT
>CAZAGL010000095.1:0-8014 GCA_964484435.1 uncultured Caulobacteraceae bacterium | reverse complement strand
TGGTCCCGGCTGGCGGAGGTGCGCCTGCTGCAGGCCACGGGGGCGGCGCTGGGCAGCGTTTCTCCGGCGCTGCTGCAGGCCAGCGTGACGGCCAGCCAGCGCGCCGAAGCCTTGGGCCGCGATGGGGCCAATGATTTTGCCCGTTTGGCTTTCGCGCTGTCTTTGCTGAAACAGCAGGAAAAGCCCGCGGCCACGGCCCTGGCGGCGAGCTATGCGCGCGAGGCGCTCGGCGCTGGCCTGGCGGAGCGCCGCCTCCAGGCCGCCAATCGGATCTGGGCCGTTTTGGATGGCCAGGCGCGGGCCGGCGCTTTGCGCGAAGCCTGCGCCAGCTTGGCCGATCCATTCGCTTCCAGCCGCGAAAGCGAAGCATTGCTTCAGCGGGCTTTGGCCCCGGCCGAAACGCCCAGCGCCTTTTGCCTCCGCGCCGGCTTTGCTTCCGCGTCGCGATAGCTCAGCGCCAGGCCGATCAGCAGGGCGCTGGCTGTCAGGCCGGATGGGCTATTCAGGGCATGACTGAACGCGGCCAAGCTGGTCATGACGGCGCAGCAGCCCAGCATCAAGGCCAGCCCGCGCCCGGGGCGGCGCTTATGATCCTTGGCCAGTGAGCAGGTGATCAGCACGAGTGCCAGCGCCGGGATCCAGGCCGGCTCGGCCAGCAGATCGCGCGGGGGGAGAGCCCAGGGCGCGGGCTCCCCGGCGGCCAGGCTAAGGGCCGTGAGGCCGAAGGCCATCGCGGCGGGCATCGCGGCCCAAAGCGGGCCAGCCGCACGGCGTGCGCGCAGGCCAAGGCCAATGGCGATTGCACTGGCCCCAAGCCCCGCGGCAAACACGGGCAAAACCGCTTTGCTTAAATGCAGCGCGATCAGGCAGCATAGGCAGGCGGCCAAAGGCAGCACCAGGCGCTGGGCCAAGGGGGCCAAACGCGGCCCATCGCGCCGGGGCTTGCGCACGACTTCTTCGCCCAAAGCGAAGGCGGCACCAGTAAAGGACAGCGCGAAGATCATGGAGGCGTAGGGGTTGAGGGCGAAATCCAGCAGCAGCGCGGCCGCGCTCGGCCCTGCTCCCCGCGTCATCGCCAGAAAGGAGAGGCTGCTCCAGATCGCGCAAAGCGCGCCCGCCAGATACAGGCCGCGCAGCAGGCCATGCCGATTCCAGGCGCTGGCCAGGGCATAGCCGGCAATGGCCGCCAGGCACGGCCCCAAGGCCTCGATGCACGCGGCCCACAGGCCATGCCATTGCGCCTCGCTGCGCGTATCGAGCAGATAACCGAGGGCAATGGTGGCGAAGGTCAGCGCCCCAAGCCGCAGCGCCAGATTGATGGCCTCGCGGCGCAATGCAGGCATCACAAGCGCGCCACCCAGGAGCAAAGCGACGGTCAATTCGCAAAAAGCGAAGGCGCGCGCGGAGGGCGCATGCGCCAAAGCATGCAAGAAAAACAGGCCAGATCCGAAGAAGATGGTGATCAAAAAGCCCGGCATGCGCGCGTCCGCTCCACTTGAATGGCCGATCAATCCCAGCAATGATCATTCCATGTCGCGTGCTGTGCCCGAGAATGATGCCCCCGTCATCCCAGATGGCTTTCAAAAGCTGGCCACCAACCAAGGGTTTGCCTTGCAAATCGGCCCGCTTTACCAAAAGCGCGAGGGTGATGGCGGCTATGTGCGGGCATTCCGTGTGGCCCCCCACCACACCAATGGCATGCTCAATGCGCATGGCGGCATGCTGATGGCCTTCGCCGATATGGCCTTCGGGCATGTCATTTCGGTGCGGTATCAAAGATGGTGGATCAGCGTGCGTTTGGCCTGCGATTTTCTGCACCCGGCCCCGTTGGGGGCTTGGGTCGAGGGCAATAGCGAAATCCTCGGAATGGATGGGGATTTGTTTCGGCTGCGCGGGCGGATCTGGGTGGGAGACACCACGATTTTGACGGGCGACGGCGTGTTCAAGGCCCTCAAGCGGCGGGATTGACCGCTATCGCATCGTCAGTGAAATCGGCTCGGATTTCACTGGGTTCGATGCAATAGATACTTGATTGTGCGCATTGTCGGGCACAAAACCGCGATTACACTTTTGCGGCAAATGCGCCAGATCGGTTCGGGCGCGGTGAGCATCAAGACGGAGTTTGAAGAATGGCCCACGCGGGGAATGAGCATAACCAGGCGGCCCTATCGGTGGATTTCAAAGCCCATGCCGATACCTATCGCGGCTTTTTGGGTGTATTGGCCTGGGGCTGCGTGTTGGTGGCCATTGCCGTGACCCTTTTGGTAATTGCCTTTGCCATGGGGCTTGGCTGGTTTGCCGGCCTGGGGGCCGGGCTGGCGGTGGGCGTGGCGGCCGGCCTTTTGATGGGCATGAAGGCGCGCTATTGGGCGGTTTTGGCCTTGCTGACGGTGCTGTTGGCCATTGGCGGCGGCGTGATCGCCTTGGTGTTTTGAGGCGGGAATCCTTGTAGGAGAAGGCGATGCGCATAGCGGTGACCACTGAGACGGCCCCAGGAGAGACCCGCGTCGCCGCAACCCCCGATAGCGTCAAAAAGCTGATCGCCTTGGGCCATGAAGTGGCCATCGAGGCGGGTGCCGGCGCGCGCGCTGCGTTTCCCGATGCGCAATTTGCGGCGGCGGGGGCCCAGATCGCCACCCGCGATCAGGTTGTGAGCGGGGCCGATCTGCTGCTCAAGGTGCGCCGGCCCGCACGCCAGGATCTGGCCGGCCTGCGGCGCGGCGCGGGCCTTGTGGCGCTGCTGGAGCCGTTCACCCCCGGCGATCTGCTGGAGGGGCTGAAAGGTGCCGGCCTCACGGCCTTGGCCATGGAATTCGTGCCGCGCATCACCCGCGCCCAGGCCATGGATGTGCTGTCTTCGCAAGCCAATCTGGCCGGCTATCGCGCGGTCATCGAGGCGGCAAATCTCTATGGCCGGGCTTTTCCGATGATGATGACGGCGGCCGGCACCATCGCCGCCGCGCGCGTGTTCGTGATGGGGGCCGGCGTGGCCGGCCTGCAGGCCATCGCCACGGCGCGCCGGCTGGGGGCCGTGGTTTCGGCCACCGATGTGCGCCCGGCCGCGAAAGAGCAGGTCGCCTCATTGGGGGCCAAATTCATCGCGGTGGAGGATGAGGAATTCAAGGCCGCCGAAACCGCCGCCGGCTATGCCAAGCCGATGTCGGCGCATTACCAGGAAAAGCAGGCCGCCCTGGTCGCCGAGCATATCGCCAAGCAGGATATCGTCATCACCACCGCCTTGATTCCTGGGCGGCCTGCCCCGGTTCTGGTGACCCAGGCCATGGTGATGTCCATGAAGCCGGGCTCGGTGCTGATCGATCTGGCGGCCGCGCAGGGCGGCAATTGCCCGCTGACGCAGGCCGATGCCGTGATCGAAGTGGGCGGCGCGCGCATTGCGGGCTACACCAATTTGCCGGCCCGCCTGGCCGCTGATTCCTCCGCGCTGTATGCCAAAAACCTATTGGCCATGCTTCCGCTGCTGACAGATAAGGATTCCAAGGGCTTTGCCCCGGCTTGGGATGATGAGATCATCCTGGGCGCGGCGCTGACGCGCGATGGAAACGTGATCCACCCCCATTTCATTCAGGCCGCGGCATGAGCGCCTCGATGAAGGTGGGCCCGGGCCTGCTGGCTTTGGTTTGGCTCGCGGCCTGCCAGCCTGCCTCCGTTGGCCCCGCCCCGCCACCGCCCCCGGCCGATCTCAGCGCGCCCCCCCAAGAGGCGGTGCAAAGCGAAACGCTCACCGATCGCTTGATCGATTGCGCCGGCGCGGCGCAATCCCTGGCTGGCCAGGATGAAAGCGCGGCGAACTACGCAAGCGTGCTGCGCGCGCTCTCGGACAAAGAGGGCCTGGAGCCGGCCGTTCTGGAATCGCGCCTCAGCGGGGCTCTGGCCCGCTGGGCCAAGGAACCCGCCGCGGCCCAATCCGCGCGCGTGCTGGTGTGTCAGGCGGAATGGCCAATGCCCGCTCCATGAGATTCCGCCCGCGCCCATGGCATTGACGCCGGGCGCAGGGCCGGGTTTAGCTGATCAACCGAAATGGAGGGCCGCCTTGGAACACGTCGATCCCACTGTCTATCGCTTCGCGATCTTTCTGTTGGCCGTGTTCGTCGGATATTATGTGGTTTGGTCGGTGACGCCGGCTTTGCACACCCCGCTGATGGCCGTGACCAATGCGATTTCCTCGGTGATCATCGTCGGGGCCTTGATCGCCGCCGCGGCCGGGGCCGGGCAGAGCGGGGAGGCCACCACCTCCAGCATTTGGGTGTCGCGCGGGGCGGGGGCTTTGGCGGCGGCTTTGGCCTCGGTGAATATTTTTGGCGGCTTTCTGGTGACGCAGCGCATGCTGGCCATGTATCGCAAGAAAGACCGGCCAAAGGGCTGATCCCCCCATTCAGGCTGGAAGTTTGGCCCTGATCTGCGCCGCGAGGCGTTCAAGGCCCGCGAGATCGGCTTGGCTGCCCGTGCCATGGCCGGCCAATGACTGGCCCTGATAGCGCGGGATGATATGCACATGCAGGTGAAAGACGGTTTGCCCAGCCGGCGCGCCGTTGAACTGGCTGATCAGCAGGCCATCGGGCGCCAGCGCGGCCCGCACCGCCATGGCCAAGCGTTGCACCATGTGCATCAGGGGGCCGATCTCCTCCGGTGGCAATTCCAAGAGATTGCGGGCCGGATATTTCGGCAGAACCAGGCAATGGCCATGGCTTTGCGGGAAGGCATCCAGGATGGCCAGTGCGCGCGCATCCTCCATGATGTTCGCGCAGGGGATTTCGCCGCGCAGAATGCGCGCGAAAATGTTGCCGTGATCATAATCGCCGTCCAGGCTCATGGCCGATCTCCCAGATCCTCTTTCAGCGCCGCATCGATAAGGCGGATTTCCGCATCGAGATCGCGCAGATCCTGGTGCATCAATTGGGAAGCAAAATGGCCGATGGCCGCCTCCAGCCGCTGGAGCAGGCTTTCCGCAGCGGCCAAACGCGCGGGAGGGGCGAGGCCATCCCCGGCCAGCTGGCAATACCCTTCGGCGATATCGGCCGTGCTCGGCAAATAATAGGTGAGCAGGCGCTGGACGATGGCCAGGCGCGCCGGCTCCTGGCGGATCTGTGCGATCACCCCGCGGCCAATATCGGCCATGCGCTGCAACTTATCGGCCATTGGCGGGCGCGCCAATTCGGCGCAGCGCTCCAGCCGGGCCAAAGCCGGTTCGGCCTGGGACAAGGCCGCGCGCAAAGCGGGCAGGCCATCAAAGCCGGGCAAGGCGGCGGTGGCTTTGGCGCGCCAAGGCCAGGCCGGCAAGGGGCGGCGCAGCAGGAACAGCGATCCCAGAAACAGCCCAAAGGCACCGGCCGCGCCCAGCCAAAGCGGCGCGTCAAAGGCGAGGACCAAAATCGGCATGAAAGCGGCACCCGCAGCCGCGCCAAGCCAGAGCCGGCCAGCCTCCTCGTTCATGGGCAAGGGCTCATGCGCCGGACCCGCTCAAAGCGGCGCGCAATTCGCCATTGAGCGCGAGCATGCGCGCCTCGACCGCGGCGCGCTTTTCGTGCCCTTCGATCTGGACGCGCTGCACATTGGTGATGGTATCGATCAGATCGCGATTGGTTTGTTCCAGCGTTTCCAGATCGACAAGGCCGCGCTGGCTGGCCTCTTCGATGGCGACGGCCTGATCCTTCATCATCTTGGAGGTTTGGCGCATCATCTCATTGGTGGCATCCGTCACTGTCTTTTGCAGGTCCAGCGCCTCCTGCTGGCGCACCAGCCCCAGCAGCAGCACCATTTTCTGCTTCCACAGCGGGATGGTGAGGCGGGTGGAGGCCTGCAATTGCTCCATCAGGGTTTCATCGCTGGCCTGCACGATGCGGATTTGCGGCAATTGCTGGATGCCGATTTGGCGGGCCTGTTCGAGGTAAAACACGCGCTTTTCCAGCCGATCGAGCGCCTGCACGGCATCGCGCAGCGCTTGCGCCTCCATCAGGCCGCTTCCGGGCGCGCCCGCGGCGGCGGCATCGGCACCAGCCTGCAGGGCGGGCAAATCCTTCGCGCGAAACTCGGCCACGAAGGCTTTGCCCGCGGCGATATAGCTTTCCAGATCGATGATGGAGGCCTTGGTTTCTTCGTGCAGGTTATCGAGCATGGCGATATCGCGGCGCAATTGCTCGCGCCGGGCATCGAGCTGGATGCCGATGGCATCGATCTGGCCGGCCACATCCTCAAAGCGGGCCCGGAATTTTTCCACTTTGGCCTTCATGCCACCCATCAGCCGGCCGATCAGGCCTTCCTTCTCGACGCTGGCCGGATCGAGCTTTTTGGCCTTCAGCACGATTTGCGTGAGCAATTGGCCGGTTTCGCCCAATTCCTTGTTCTTGGTCTGGGCCAGGATGCGATCGGCATAGCTGGTGACATTGCGCTGGGCGCGATCGCCGAACGTGCTGATCTTGGCGCGATCATCGAGATTGATCTCGGCCCGGATGCGCGCCAAAGCCTGGGGATCGGCCTTCAGCGGCTCGGCGCTTTGGGCCTGAGGGGGGGTGGGCTGTTCCGGGGCGTTGGTCTGGGACAAGCTTTTGGCGCTCCTGCTCCTGCTGCACGGGCAGCTTAAGGCAAAGCCGAAGAAATCCGAACCGGATTTCTTGGCACCGTGTGAGCATTATATGGTGGCGGGGCACCGCGCGTGCAAAACCCATCTGGCGCTTTGGCTGATCCGCGCTGGTCGCGCTCAGGGCGCGATGATGGGCGCGATGATGGGCGCGATGATGGGCGCGATGATGGGCGCGATGATGGGGGCGATGTCGTCAAACTGGCCGCTGGCATCCCACAGCGTTCCAAGGACTAGAGGGGATCTTGATTTGACTGAGTCAAGTCAAATCGGGTGAATCCGCTCTACTTTAATAGATTAGACCCGGTCTTGTCCGAAAACCGCGTCACACTTTTCGGGAACGGGTCTAGGATGCGCGCATTATTGCTTTGGCGTCGCTTCGGCATAAACCACTTCCTTCGCCCGCTCGTATCGCACCCGCTTTTCAGCGCAATTATAATCGCACTTGGCCAGCAGCTTTGACATCCGCATTACGTGCCATCGCCCCCGATTAGACCGCCCGCGCAACGCCTGGATCAGCACGAAATCGGCATACGCATCAAAGAATTTGGGGTTAATGCGCAGCGTCTCGTTTATCGCGTCCGCCGCCTCATCGAGCTTGCCCTGCCGCGCCTGCGCGATCCCGCGCACGTAAACGATGGCGGCGGCGTCATCTGGGACACGATCCACAGTAAAGATGAAATCTCTCGTATAACCACCTAAAGAAATCGCCTCAACACGCGCCACAAGCTCCACTCTCTGCTCGAGCGTATAGAGCTTTTCCTCGGCCTCGGCATAGTGCCCAGCCTTGAACGCCTCGATAGCCTCAAGCCAGAGGCGGCTTTGCTTCTTTCCTGGCACAACAATGTCTTCGCTGGGTTGCGCGCGTTCTTGCGAGGCGGTTTCGTCGCCGGGGCCGGAATTGGTATTTTGCGATGCTTGCGTGGAGGGCTGGAGGGCGACAGCGTTGGCCGAAACCGACAGCAGAATCACGGCGAAGACGGATGAACGGGCTTTCAACATAAGCGCCACCCTAAAAAGCTGTCGCGAAGGGCGCTGCGCGACAAGCGCGCAATGCAGGTGGATCATTGGCAAGCCAACGCGCGAACATGCCGTGATCCCATGCACCCGAACAAGATGCGCAAACCTCGCTGCTCTCTTGATGAGAACATGGATGCAAAGCTGAAGCAAGATCAACCGCCCGCGCTGCAGATAGGCCAAGGCGCGTCCGGGCGGGTGCAGGCAAGATGGCGCGCTGCCAATTTGGCCCTTTTCGGGGGATGGGTATCGCGGCTATGCTCCCGCCCATGCTGAAAAACTCTGCCTTTATGCTCGATTTCGATCTGGGGGAGACGGTCGATGCCGTCCGCGAAACCAGCGCCCGCTTCGCCCAGGCGCAAATCGCCCCCATCGCCGAGGAAATCGATAAATCCAACAGCT
>CAZAGL010000094.1:0-8031 GCA_964484435.1 uncultured Caulobacteraceae bacterium | reverse complement strand
CCCCTTGAGACCGGCCTGCGGGCCGGTGCGACGACACCAGGGCTGCCCATGCGCAATGGCGCAAGTTAAGCGGAAACAAAAGCCAGACATAGGTGACAAGGGCGCGAAAGCCTGCTAGGGAGGCACATTCACGGCTGATTGCCCCGGATGGGGCTGTTGGCGGCGGGCCTGGCGGCTCGCCGCTTTTTGTATTCTGGAAGTTGGCAATGCGCACCCTAAATCCCTTGGAGGAAAAGGTGATCGCCGCGATCGAGCCCGCCGCGGCCGATCTCGGCTATCGTCTGGTGCGCGTGCGCGTGGCCGGCCTGCGCCGCAAACGCCTGCAGATCATGGCCGAACGCCTCAGCGACGGGGAAATGGGCATCGAGGATTGCGAGGCGCTTTCGCGGGCCATTTCCCCCATTCTGGAGGCGCAAGATCCCATTCCAGGCGAATACGATCTGGAGGTTTCCTCCCCCGGCATCGATCGGCCTTTGGTTGTGCCGGCGGATTTCGTGCGGTTCGCCGGGCATGAGGCCAAGATCGAATTGGCCCGCCCGCTGAACGAGCGCCGCCGTTTTCGCGGCATCATCACCCAGGTTGCCGGCGAAGAGATCGTGCTGCAGCTTTCCGATAGCGAAATTCCCGCCCGGCTGCCGTTCAGCGCCATCAGCGAGGCCCGCTTGGTGCTGACCGATGCCTTGATCGCCGAAAGCCTGAAGGCCGCCAAGCTGCGCGCCCAGGCCGCCGGCCAGCCTGATGAACACCAAGATCCCCAATTAAAGGAGCAAGACCCACAATGAGCCATGCCGGCGTATCCGCGAACCGCCTCGAAATCCTGCAAATCGCCGATGCGGTGGCCCGCGAAAAGGGCATCGAGCGCGAAATCGTCATCGAAGCCATGGAGCACGCGCTACAAAAGGCCGCGCGCTCACGCTATGGCATCGAAAACGATATCCGGGCCGTGATCGATCACAAAACCGGGGAAATGCTGCTCAAGCGCTGCCTGACCGTGGTTGATGATGGCGCGTTGGTGGATGACGTGCGCCCCTTTAATTCGGCCACCGATCTTCTGCTGACTGAGGCGCTTAAGCGCGACAAGGCGGCCTTTGTCGGCAAGGTTTACGAAGAAATCCTGCCGCCGATGGAATTTGGCCGGGTGGCGGCCCAGACCGCCAAGCAGGTGATCAATCACGAAGTCCGGGAAGCCGAGCGCGAGCGCCAATTCCTCGAATACAAGGATCGCGTCGGGGAGGTCATCAATGGCGTCGCCAAGCGCGTCGAGTATGGCAATATTGTTGTCGATCTTGGCCGTGCCGAAGGCATTATCCGCCGCAATGAAGCCATTCCACGCGAAAACCTGCACCAGGGTGATCGCGTGCGGGCCTATATCTTTGATGTGCGCCGCGAAGCCAAGGGCCCGCAAATCTTCCTCTCGCGCGCCAAGCCGGAATTCATGATCCGGCTGTTCGCCCAGGAAGTGCCCGAAGTCTATGAGGGCATTATCGAAATCAAAGCCGCCGCGCGCGATCCCGGCTCACGCGCCAAGATCGCCGTGATCAGCCACGAAAGCTCGATCGACCCGGTGGGCGCGTGCGTGGGCATGCGCGGCGCGCGGGTGCAGGCGGTGGTGGGCGAATTGCAGGGGGAAAAGATCGATATCATCCCCTGGTCTCCCGATCCGGCCACCTTCATCGTCAATGCCTTGCAGCCCGCCGAAGTCACCAAAGTGGTGCTGGAGCCGGATAACAACCGCGTGGAAGTGGTGGTGGATGAAAGCCAGTTGTCTCTGGCCATCGGCCGGCGCGGCCAGAATGTGCGCCTGGCCTCTCAGCTCACCGGCTGGGCCATCGATATCATCACCGAATCCGAAGACAGCGAGCGCCGCCAAAAGGAATTCGCCACCCGTTCGGCCTTGTTCATGTCGGCCGTGGATGCAGATGAAATGATGGCGCAGTTGCTGGCCGCTGAAGGCTTTGAATCGGTTGAAGATTTGGCGTTCGTGGATGTGAATGAGCTGGCCTATATCGATGGCCTCAACGAAGAAATCGCCGCCGAATTGCAGGCCCGGGCCCGGGAATTCCTGGATCGCCAAGCCGCTGTGCAGGATGAACGGCGCCGCGAGCTGGGCGTCGAGGATGGCCTGCTGGAAGTGCCGGGCATCACCTTGCCGATGGCCGTCATGCTGGGCGAAAAGGGTGTGCTCAGCCTCGAGGATTTCGCCGGCCTGACCGGCGATGATCTGCGCGGCTGGTTCGAAGCCAGGAACGGGGAGCGCGTACGCGAGGCGGGGCTGTTGGAAAGCTTTGCGCTGACTTCTGAAGCGGCCGATGCCATGATCATGGGCGCGCGGATCGCGGCTGGCTGGATCGAGGCCCCCTTGGCCGCCGAGGAGGATCCCGGCAGCGACGAGGCCGAAGCCTGAGCCCCGCCGCCGCCAAGCCGCGCGAGCGGCGCTGCGCCGCCACCGGCGAAACCCTGCAAGACAGGCAGCTGATTCGCTTTATCATCGCTCCGGATGGGGCGGTGGCCCCCGATGTCGGCGTGCGGGCCTTGGGGCGCGGCGTGTGGGTGCGGGCTGATCGGGAGGCCATCGAGTTGGCCATCAAGCGCAATGCTTTTGCCCGCTCGGCCAAGCGGCCGGCCAGGATCGCGCCGGGCCTGGCCGATTTGGTGGAAGCGCGGCTCGTGCAACGCTGTTTAGATCTGTTCAGCCTGGGGGCCAAGGCTTCGGCTTTGGCCATCGGCTTTGAGCAGGTGGAGGCGGCCGTGCGCCTGCGCCCCCCCTTCAGCCTGCTGGAGGCCCAAGATGGCGCGGCCGATGGCCGGGATAAACTGCGCAAATTGCATTTCGGGCTTTGGGGTGAAGAAGCCCGATTGGTCGGATGCTTCACTTCGGCCGAATTGGGCATGGCGCTTGGCCGCGATCGTGTGGTACACGCAGCTTGGCTTCAAGAGCGCATGGCGCAGCGTTGGGCGGTTGAGATCAGCCGTCTGGCAGGTTTTCGCGCCATCACTCCGGCTTCATGGCTTTAAGCGGCGCTCGCTGGGATCGAAATTGGCAATCGATCTGGGCAGGGCTTCGCATCCTTGCGATGGGAATTTACGGATCAGTATGACGGACTCGAACGAACGCAATGATACGCCGGCTTCTGGCCGCAAGCCCCTGACGCTGACCCGCACCACCAATAGCGGGACGGTGAAACAGAGCTTTTCCCATGGCCGCGTCAAATCGGTGGTGGTGGAAACCAAGCAGCGCCGGGGCGCGCCAGCGGCCGCCGCGGCCAGCCCGGCCGCTGCGCCCGCGCCAGCTGCGCAAGGTGGGCCACGGCCCATCCCCGCCAATGTGGCCCGGCCCGTTTCCAGCGCGGGCCAGCCATCGGCCAGTTCCACCGCAGCGGCCCCGCCCCGCGCCACGCTGCGCGCCGGGGGGCTTTCCGATGACGAACAGCGCCGCCGCAATGAGGCTGTGGCCCGGGCCCAGGCCGATGATCAGCAGCGCCGCGAGCGCCTGCGCATCGAAGAAGAGGCCCGCGCCGCGCTAGAAGAGGCGCAACGCAAGCGCTTCGAGGAAGAAATGCAGCTTCAGGCGCTGCAAGACGAGGCGCGCCGCCTGCGCGATGGGGTTTCCGATCCCGCCCCGCCGCCGGAGCCGCCCGCGATCGCAGGCAAAGCCGAAAGTGATGGGCAAGGGCCAGAAAGCCCGCCCGAAGCGCTTGATGGGGCTGGAGCTGGGGCTGGCCCGCGTGGCCCCGAAGAGGCCCGTGCCGATGAGCGCGAAAGCCTGCTGGCTGAATTGGGCGGGCGGGTCAAGGCCGCGCGCCGCCCCGCCCCCATCGCCCCGGTCAAGCCCGCCAAAAAAGGCGAGCCGCAACGGCGCGTGGGTGGGCGCCTCACGCTCGACATGGTCGAGCGGATCACCGAAGGCGATGATGAAAAAGTCCGCTCTTTGGCCGCCATGCGGCGCGCCCGCGAGAAGGAACGCGAACGGCGCAGCCAAGGTGCGGGCGGCAATGGGGCCGAAGCGGTCAAGCGCGATGTCATCATCCCTGAGGCCATCACCATCCAGGAATTGTCCAATCGGATGGCGGTGCGTGCCGCCGATATCATCAAGTATTTGATGCGCCAGGGCACCATGGCCACCATCAATGACGTGCTCGATACCGACACCGCCGAGCTGATCGCCACGGATTTCGGCCATATCGTGCGCCGGGTGGCCGAAAGCGATGTCGAAGACGGGCTCGAAGGCATCCAGGACGAGGATCTGGAAAAAGAGCCGCGCCCGCCCGTGGTCACGGTCATGGGCCATGTCGATCACGGCAAAACCTCTTTGCTGGACGCGCTGCGCTCAGCCGATGTGGCCTCGGGCGAGGCGGGCGGCATCACGCAGCATATCGGCGCCTATCAGGTGCGCCTGCCCAGCGGGGAGCGTGTCACCTTTCTCGACACGCCCGGCCATGCCGCGTTTTCTTCGATGCGCGCGCGCGGGGCGCAGGTCACCGATATCGTGGTTCTGGTGGTGGCGGCCGATGATGGGGTCATGCCGCAAACCATCGAGGCCATCAGCCATGCCAAGGCGGCGGGCGTGCCCTTGATCGTGGCCGTCAACAAGATCGACAAGCAGGATGCCGATCCGCAAAAAGTCCTGAACGAATTGCTGCAATACGAGGTGATCACCGAGGCGGTGGGTGGTGAAACCCAGGCGGTTTACGTCTCCGCGCTCAAAAAGCAGGGCCTCGCCGAATTGGTGGCGGCCATTGTCGTCCAGGCCGAAGTGCTGGATTTGCGGGCCAATCCCAACCGCCCGGCCGAGGCGGCGGTCGTGGAAGCCAAGCTCGATCGTGGGCGTGGGCCCGTGGCCACCGTGCTGATCAAGCGCGGCACGCTCAAGCGCGGCGATATCGTGGTGGCTGGCGCGCAATGGGGCCGCGTGCGGGCGCTGCTGAACGAGCGCAACCAGCAGGTGCAATCGGCCGGCCCCTCCGAGCCGGTGGAAATCATGGGCCTCGAAGGCGTTCCCGATCCGGGCGATGTGTTGCAGGTCGTGGAAAGCGAATTGCGCGCCCGCGAAATCACCGATTATCGCCAGCGCAAGCGCCGCAATGGCGGCGGCGGGATTTTGCCGCCGGCCCGCACCTCGTTGGAAACCATGATGGCCCGCCTGAAGGACGAAAGTTCCAAGGAATTGGCCTTGGTGCTGAAGGCGGATGTACAGGGCTCGACCGAGGCCATCAGCCAATCGCTCGAAAAGCTCTCCACCGAAGAGGTGCGCGCCCGCGTTATCCATTCGGGCGTGGGGGGGATTAACGAATCGGATGTGATGCTGGCCAAGGCCTCCGGCGCGCCGCTGATCGGCTTCAATGTGCGCGCCTCCAAGGAGGCCCGCGATCTGGCCGAACGGGAAAATGTCGAAATCCGCTATTATTCCATCATTTATGAAGTGATCGATGATGTGAAGGCGGTGATGTCGGGCATGCTTTCGCCCATCATCCGCGAAACCTTCCTGGGCAATGCCGAAGTGCTGGAAGTGTTCGCCATCACCCGGGTGGGCAAGGTGGCCGGCTGCCGCGTCACCGAGGGCGTGGTGCGTCGTGGTGCGCGCGTGCGCATCCTGCGCGATAATGTCGTCATCCAGGAAATGGGCACGCTTCAGACACTGAAGCGGTTCAAGGATGAAGTGCCCGAAGTGCTTTCCGGCCAGGAATGCGGCATGAGCTTTGCGAACTTTCAAGATATCAAACAGGGCGATTTCATCGAGTGCTTCAATGTGGAAACGGTTCAACGCACGCTTTAGGCTGATCGCGGGCGCGGCGGCGTGTGCGGCGGCGTGTGCGGGCTGCGATGTCGAAAGCCTGCGCCAGGATCAGGATGCGCAAAACACCATCGAGGCCCAAGAGGCTGCGGCCCTGCAATCGCGCGAGGCGGTGCCCGAGCCGGGCCTTACGCGCAATTTCTGGCGCCCCGCCGATGCCGCCACCAGCCGCGTCACCGGCAAGTTGACGGCCAGCCTGGAGCGCGGGCGCTCCGGCCCTTTGGCCCTGGCCTTTGTGAATGGCATCACTTTGCGGCTGGAGCGTCTCTCCAAGGGCAGCGCCAGCGCGTTGGCGGGCGGCCCGGCTCAAGGCAGCTTCGCTGCGATGTTTGGTGTCGATAACGATGCGCTGGTGTTCGTCTACCGGGTGCTCAGCGAGGATGTCGAGCGGGTGGCCCCCCTTGGCGGCCTGTGCGCCAAGCTCAAGACCAGCCATGTGGCCGTGGTCGAAAATCCGGGCGAGGATGGGGTTTTGATGTTCAAGATCGCTGCGTTCACCGGCGAGGCCGAGCCGGGCACTTCGCAAAGCGCGGATGCGAAATTGTGCGCGGTTTACAGCTTTTTGCTGACGTGACGCGTGAGGATCAGCAGCGTGAGGGCATGGCCATTCTTGGGTGCGGGTGAAGGCAAGCATGCCCAAGCGTAAGCATGGCGCAAGCGCCGCCGGCCCTTCGCAGCGCCAATTGCGCGCCGCCGAATTGGTGCGCCATGCCCTTGTGGGGGTGTTGGCCCGCGATGAATTGCGCGATCCGGCCTTGATCGGCGCGCTGATCACCATTGGCGAGGTGCGGGCCTCCCCCGATTTGCGGCATATGCATGTGTTTGTTGCGCCTTTGGGCGGGGGCGATCCGGCCCCCCTCGCGGCGGCGCTCAATCGGGCCGCGCCCTTCCTGCGCGGGCGGCTGGCCCGCGAAGTGGATCTGCGCAACGCGCCGGCGCTGCACTTTCTGGCCGATACCTCTTATGCCATTGCCCAGCGCATCGATGCCGCGCTTGCCGCCCCGGACGTGGCGCGCGATCTGCTCCCTCCCGCGGAAGAAAGCCCATGAGTCGTCGCAAGCGGGGCCATGCCATCCATGGCTGGATCGCCCTGGATAAACCCATCGACATGACCTCCACGCAGGCGGTGGCCGCCGTGCGCCGCCTGTTGGACGCCAACAAAGCCGGCCATGCCGGCACGCTCGATCCCCTGGCCTCGGGGATTTTGCCGATCGCCTTGGGCGAGGCCACCAAGACCGTGCCTTGGCTCATGGAGGCCGAAAAGGGCTATCGCTTCCGCATTAGCTGGGGCGTTTCGACCAATTCCCAGGATCGGGAGGGTGAGATCATCGCCCGCAGCGACGTGCGCCCCGATGCCGCCGCCATCGCCGCCGCCTTGGCCGGCTTTGTCGGGGAGATTTCCCAGGTGCCGCCGCAATTCAGCGCCATCAAGGTAAACGGCGAGCGCGCCTATGATATCGCCCGCGCCGGCGAAACCGTGGAATTGCAGGCGCGCGAGGTGCATCTCAGATCGGCGCGCCTGATCGAGGCCAAAACGGATCAGGCGGTGTTCGAAATCCTTTGTGGAAAAGGGTTTTATGTGCGCTCTCTGGTGCGCGATCTGGCGGCGATGTTGGGCGCGGAAGGCCATGTGGCGGAGCTGCGCCGCACCAAAGTTGGCGCATTTTCCGAGGAATCGTCATGCACTCTCGACGCGCTGGCGGAAAGTGTGCATAAGGGCCAAGCGTTCGAACGCCTCCATCCGATCGAGACCGCGCTGGCCGACATCCCGGCGCTGGCCATAACCGGAGAGGACGCGTTCAAGCTCAAGCAAGGCCGGGCCATCGTGCTGCTTCCGCATATCGTGGAAGGGCTCAGAGGGAAATTCCACCCCCGAACGATCGCTGGCCAAGACGCCAGCCGCGCGGTGGTGGCCTTCCACGATGGCTTGGCTATTGCCTTGGGCGACGTCCGGGCCGGGGCCTTCAAGCCCCACCGCGTGTTTCAACAATCTTGAGCGGAGTTTACGATGTCGATAGCAGCAGAGCGCAAACAGGCGCTCATCCTTGAGCATGCACGGGGGGAAGGCGATACCGGCTCTCCCGAGGTGCAGGTGGCCATCCTTTCGGAGCGGATCACCAATCTGACCGAGCATTTCAAGACCCACAAGAAAGACAATCACTCCCGCCGGGGCCTATTGAAAATGGTCTCGCAGCGGCGGCGCTTGCTGGATTATGTAAAAAGCCGTGACGAGGGGCGCT
>CAZAGL010000093.1:0-8057 GCA_964484435.1 uncultured Caulobacteraceae bacterium | reverse complement strand
GCTGGACGGCGCGCTCCAGCCCCCGGCGCACGATCTGGCGCGGGGCGCTGGCCGGCTCGGGCACCCAGATTTCCAGAATGCCATCGGGCAAGCCTTTGCGCAGCACCGCCTTGGTGGTGAACACGAGGCCCTCCGAGGCGAAGTGCTTGGTCATCCAATCGGCCAGGATTTGCGCATCGGCGGCCTGATCATCGCGATAATAGCGCACTTCGGGATTGGCAAAGAGGAATTTGGTGCGCTCGATGCCGGCTGTCAGGCGAAAGCCGCGCTCGGTGAGCAAGGCGCGCTCTTCGGCCAGGATATCCGCGCCCCGATCGCCGCAAATCTGCACATAAACGGTATAAGCGCGCGAGGCGGCCGCCAAAGCCGGTGCCGCGGTTTCGGCGATTTGGGGCTTTTCGGGCAATCTTATGCTGCGCGTGGTGGGCACATCCTCGCTGGAGCTCGGCTCCGGGGCCGGGGCGGGCATGGCCAAGACCACCCTGGGGCCGGGTACCTCGGCCCTGTTGGGGCTTTCGGCGCTGGCAATGACCGGATCGGCCGGCGGGATGGGCGCGGCGGCGCGATTATCGACGATGGGATCGCATTCGATCTGGCGCTTGGAATCGCCGCGCCACGGCAGCCAGCGCGTCAGGAACGAGCCGGAGCCGGATGTTTCCTGGAACAATTCCTGGCGCGCCAGGATGTCGCCAACGAGATCGGCGGTTTGTTCGGGGCTGTCGCCCTTGCCCAAAGCGATGCGGTGCAAATCGGGGCGCACCCCGCAAAAGGCATCGGGAAAGGCCGTGCTCATGGTGCGCACCACCGCCTCGACATCGGCCGCATCGCCCTTTTCCTTGAGGAATTCCCGCAATTGGAAATAGAAATCATAGCCATCGGTTTGATTGGCCAGGCGCGCCTCGAAGGCCTGGCGATCGGCCTGCTGGATATCCAGAAACATGCCCGAAACCGGCACCATCACGGCGATGGCCCCCGCGCCAAAGGCGCGCAAAAAGCGCCCTGGGCGGGATTTGGGGCTGCGCTCATGCGCCAGCTTTTCTTGCTCGAAGGCCAGGCTGCGCTCACGCAGATCCAATTCGCGGATTCGGATGTCTTGCTCGTTCATTCCACTTCCCCCATGGATGGCCCATCCTGCCAGAAAACCGCCCCCGAAGCGAGCTTTGCGGCGGTTTTCTTCGGCAAACATGGCAAAGCGCGCGCCAGCTATGGCGCCGGGAGCACAGATGGTGGGCAAAGTGCCGTTCAAATCCAAGCCGGGGCGGTTTTTCGAGGATTTCAAACTGGGCCAGCGCCTGGTCCATGCCGCGCCGCGCACCCTGACGGAGGGGGATGCGGCATTTTATGTCGCGCTCACCGGGCAGCGTTATGCCCTGACCAGTTCCGATAGCTTTGCCCGCGATTGCGGGATGGCGGGGGCCCCGCTGGAGCCCTGGCTGGTTTTCCATACCGTGTTCGGCAAATCCGTGCCCGATATTTCCGCCAATGCGCTGGCCAATCTCGGCTATGCGGAGGGGCGGTTCATGGCCTCGGTCTATCCCGGCGATAGCGTGCAGGCGGTTTCGGAAGTCATCGGGCTGAAGGAAAACGCCAATGGCAAAACCGGCATCGTGTATGTGCGCACGCGCGGTGAAAACCAATCGGGCGAGACGCTGCTGGAATTCGTGCGCTGGGTCATGGTGCACAAGCGCGACGGCGCCTCGCCCGCGCCGGCCCCGGTCATCCCCCGGCTGGACAAAGCGGTATCGGCCGCCGAATTGTTCGTGCCCGAGGGCCTCAACTTTGAGGAATATGATTATGCGCTGGCCGGGGCGCGCTGGGCCTATGGCGATTATGCCATCGGCGAAAAAATCGATCATATCGATGGCATGACGATCGAAGAGGCCGAGCATCAGCTCGCCACCCGGCTCTATCAAAACACCGCGCGGGTGCATTTCGATGCGCTGGCCCAAGGGGCAAGCCGCTTTGGCCGACGCCTGATCTATGGCGGCGTGACCATTTCCATCGCGCGCGCCTTGGCCTTCAATGGGCTGGAGAATGCGGCGCTGACTTTGGCCATCAATGGCGGGCGCCATGTTTCGCCGGTTTTCGCCAGAGATACGATTTATGCCTGGTCGGAGGTTTTGGATAAGGCGGAATTGGCCCCCGATATCGGCGCGCTGCGGCTGCGCCTGGTGGCCGCCAAGGATCATCCCTGCGCCGATTTTCCCCTGAAACTGGAAAACGGGGAGGATCACCCGGCCATCGTGCTGGATCTGGATTATTGGGCCGCGGTACCGATCACGCGCTGAGGCTTGGCGGACTTATTGCGGGAACCAGCCTGGATCGAGCGCCTGTTCCAACGCAAAAGGTGGAGAAAGCGGGATACCGGAATCTGGCAAACTCGTTTCTGCGAGTGCACGCAGCCGGGCCACGATATAGGCATCGGTGAAGGCTTCGGGTAGAATCGGCTTCAATCCAGGGCTTTTCTTGAGGCGGCGGGCGATGCGCAGCCTTTGCTCGGCAATGCTGGCCTCCCAGGAGCGCGAGCGCCGATTGGCCTGGAAGCGCCATTTCAGCAGGTGTTGCAGCAGGATGACGAGGCGCGAGTAAAGCTCGTTTTCTTCGCTGCCGCCCAATGCATCGAGCTCCTCAGCTAGCCCGTCCCAATCGAGTTCCTCGGCTGCGTGGCGGCGCAGCGCCGATGCTTGCTGGATCGCCCAGGAATAGGTGTCGGAATCATCCACAATGCGCATGCACAGAGCCTATCACAAATCGCGGTGCCGGCCACCCATCTTGAGAAAGCGCATGATCCAGCCGGCCACCAGGGCGCTCTCCAGGGGCTGGGCCAGGCTGGCCAGCCCATCGGCCAGCGTGGCTTCGGGGATGCGCCCGCGCCGCGAGGCCAGCAGCGCCTTGGTGAAGGCCGGGCTCATTTCCGGGTGGCCCTGGAAGGTCAAAGCGTTGGCCGCTTCATAATGCAACGCCGCGATCGGCGTATGGGCATTGGCGGCGAGAACGCGCGCGCCCGCCGGGGCCGCGATCACTTGATCCTGATGGCTGGCGGCGATGGAAAACTCGTGCCCGTTTGGGCCCATCCAATCGGGCGGATCGATCAGCCGATAGGCATGGCAGCCCAATCCCCAGCCCTTGGGGCTTTTTTCCACCCGCCCGCCAAGGGCCTGCGCAACGATCTGGTGGCCAAAGCAAATGCCGATTTGCGGCACGCGCCGGGCGGCATAGGCACGGATCGCCGCCTCAAGCGGCGGGATCCAGGCATGATCTTCATACACCCCGGCCGCCGAGCCGGTGATCAGGGCCGCTTCGATCCCATCGGCCGGGGGCGGGGCCTGCCCGTCGCAAATGGCGACGGTTTCGAACGAGAACGGCCCTTCGCTGAGCAGCGAAGCGAACATGGCGGGATAATCGGGAAATTCCCCGCGCAACCCCTGCGGTGGGTGCCCGGTTTCCAGAATGGTCAAACGCATGCCAAGCTCCAAGCGCGGGCTGCGAGTTTAACCGATCTGCCCTTCACCTCAAATCGCCAAATCCACTGGAAACTTCCTGTTCTGTCTCCATAATGATCCCAGTCATCGGCCGATGCGGGTTCTGGATCATGCCCTTTCCAACCAAAAAGCAAGCCTGGAGCATCGATGAGTTTCTCAATTGGGAGGATCAGCAGGCCGAGCGCTGGGAGCTGCATCGCGCGGGGCCATGGCGCATGATGGCGGGGGCACGCTCTCGCGCGCCCGCCTCATCGCCAATGTCCTGCGCGCGCTCGATGCCCAAACGCGCGCCGGCCCCTGCGAGACCCTGGGCGAGCAAGTCAAGGTGCGCACGGTACAACGGGTCTATTACCCGGATATATTCGTGCGGTGTGGCCCGGCCGATCCGGCTGTTTCGGTGATCGAGGACGCGCGCCTCGTTATGGAGGTGGTCTCGCCCTCGACCGAATCCATCGATCTCGGCGAGAAAATGCGCGAGTATTTCACGATACCGGGCTTGGTGGCCTATGGGATCGTCACGCAGGTGCCGCGCGCGATCGAGATCTATCGCGGGCCGCATCAATTGATCTCGCGCCTCGATCGGCCCGGCCAGGATTGCGAGATTCCCGGGCTCGGCTATCGCTTGAGCTTCGATGCCGTATTTGAGGGGCTGCCCGAAGATCTCGGCCCGGCCTGACCATTGCCAGCCTAACGCTGTTGTTCCTGCGCAATCCAGGCTTTGACGCGCGCGGACAGCACATCGAGCGGCAAGGGCCCGGCCAGCAGGATGCAATCGTGGAAGCGACGCACGTCAAATTTCGGGCCGAGCGCGGCCTGCGCCTCTGCCCGCAATTCCCGCAAGCGGATTTCCCCGATTTTATAACCGAGCGCTTGGCCCGGCCACGCGACATAGCGCTCCAGCTCGGTTTTGATATTGTGCTCGGAAAGCGCCGAGTTTTCGCGGAAGCAGCGCCCCGCCTGCTCCAGGCTCCAGCCCTTCCAGTGCAGGCCGGTATCGGCCACCAGCCGGCAGGCGCGCCACATCTCGTAGGAAAGGCGGCCGAACATTTCGTAGGGATTGCGGTATATGCCCATTTCCTCACCCAGATATTCCGAATAGAGGCCCCAGCCTTCGATGAAGGCGGTGACATCGGCGGTGCGCCGGTGCCAGGGCAATTGCGCCAATTCCTGGGCCAAGGCGATCTGCAAATGATGGCCGGGCACGGCTTCGTGCAGCGTCAGCGCCGGCAATTCATACAAGGGCCGGGCCGGCAAATTCCCGGTATTGACCAGGTAAAAGCCGGCCACGCCCAGATCCGGGCTGCCTTCCTGATAGCGCCCGGTGGTGTAACCCGCTTCGACTTCCAAGGGCACGGCGCGCACCCCGTAAGGCAGGCGCGGCAGGCGGCCGAACAGGCCGGGAAGCTGGCCATCGGCCCGCTTGGCGATTTCGGCGGCCGCTTCGAGCAGGCGCTCCCGGCTCGGCGCGTAAAATTGCGGATCGCTGCGCAGAAAGGCCAGAAATTCGGCAAAGCTGCCCGTAAAGCCGCTGGCCGTCTTCACGGCCTCCATGCGCGCGCGAATGCGGGCCACTTCGCTGAGGCCCAGCGCATGGATGGCATCGGGCGAAAGCTCGGTCGTGGTGTGGCGGCGCACCAGCCAGCGGTAATATTCCGTGCCGCCCGGCCAATCCTTGGCCGCCAAGCCGGGCTTGGCCTTGGGCAGATATTCGCGCTCGAGAAAGGTGACAAAGCCGAGGCGCGCCTCATGGATAGGGCCAAGCAGCAGGCCCTCGGCCTGGCTTACCAAGGGGGCCTTTTCGGAATCGGGCAAGGGGGCCCCGCGCAAGGAATCCAGCAGCGGATCGCTGGCGGGATCGCGCGCGGCCTGCAGGCGCGCCACGTCAAGCACCCGCTGCACCACCAATCTGGGCTGCACGAAGCCCGATTTGAGCCCCCGGCGGGCATTGGCGATATTGCGGGCATAATAGGTCGAGAAGCCGGAAAGCCGGGCCAGCCAGGCCTGCGCATCCGCTTTGGTGCGGATGGGCGTGCCTTGCGCCAGATAATCGAAAACGGTGTGAAAGCCGGAATCGTTGAGGAAAGGCAGGCGCACCTCATCGAATCGGATGGAGGCGCGCTCTTCCGCCAGACGCAGGCTCAGCAGCCGCAGATCGAGCGCCTGTTCCGCTGTCAAATCCGCCAGGGCAATGGCCCCGGCCTGCTGCTGGAGCCGCATGAGCGCGCTTTCCTGGGCGATCTGCCCGGCGGGGCTGACATCGGGCAGGCGCGCGCGCGCCTCGGTGATGCCAAGATTGCCCGCCTCGATCGGATTGGCCTCGATGCGATAGGCCTGATAATTCGCGAACAGCGTATCGAGCGCCGGATTGGCCGCAGCCGTTTGGCTGCCCATCAGGCAGAAAATCGCGGCTGTCACGGCAATGGCTGTATGGCGCATAAATAGCATCTCCCCGAACCTGGCCAGATTGCGGGACACGGGGCTTTGAAGCAAGTGCGGGGGCGCGCGGTTTGACTTGGGCCAAGCGCGCCGTAATGTCCGCGCAGATCGTGCCGGCACCGCGCCGCGCAAGGAGGGGGCTGCTCATGGCCGAGGCCAGCACATCCACGCAGAAGCTTCGTCGAGAAGCACCGCTTTCGCCGCATCTGCAGGTGTGGCGCTGGCATGTGACCATGGCCGGCTCCATCCTGCACCGCATGACGGGCGTGGCGCTCTATGGCGGGGCCATCGGCCTGGTATTGTGGCTGGCCGCCGGCGCTTCGGGCGCGGCCATTTTCGGCTATGCGGAATTGGCGCTCAATTCCCTGCCGGGCCAGATGGTTCTGTTCGCCTTGCTGCTGGCGCTGGTTTATCATTTCCTCAATGGCCTGCGCCATCTCGTCTGGGATTCGGGAAAGGGCGTAAACACCCGCTTTGCCAATCTCACCGGCTGGCTGGCCTTGATCCTTTCGGTTCTGGGTGCGATCGCCATTTTCGCCCTTTCGGCTTTGTAGGGAGCCTCCAAAATGGTCGATACGATGCGAAGCCAATTGGGGCGGGCGCGGGGGCTGGGCTCGGGCAAAACCGGCGTTTCGAGCTGGATCCAAGAGCGCGTGTCTTCGGTGGCGCTTGGCTTGCTGGCCCCTTGGTTTGTCTATTCCGTGGGCTTTACCCTGGAGCCGGGCCATGTCGGCTTCACCGCCTGGCTGGGCCAGCCGCTCAATGCCGTTCTCATGCTGTTGTTTCTGGCGGCGAGCATCCACCACATGCATCTGGGCCTGCGCGTGGTGATCGAAGACTATCTGCATAAGCATTCCACCAAAACGCTTCTGTTGCTGCTCAATGCCTTTGTGTGCGCGGCTTTTGTTGCCTTGGGTGGCTTCGCCATTTTGAAAGTTAGCCTCGGAGCATAGCCATTATGGCGCACGCCAATCGCTGGATTGATCACACCTTTGATGTCGTCGTGGTGGGGGCGGGCGGATCGGGCCTGCGCGCGGCGTTGGGCTGCGGGGAGGCCGGGCTGAAAACCGCCTGCATCAGCAAAGTCTTCCCGACCCGTTCGCACACCGTGGCGGCGCAAGGCGGCATTTCCGCCGCGCTCGGCAATATGGGGGAGGATGATTGGCGCTGGCACATGTTCGATACCGTCAAGGGCTCGGACTGGCTGGGCGATCAGGACGCCATCGAATATCTGTGCCGCAACGCGCCCGCCGCCGTCTATGAGCTGGAGCATTGGGGCGTGCCGTTTTCGCGCACCGAGGAAGGCAAGATCTATCAGCGCGCTTTCGGCGGCATGACGCGCAATTATGGCGAGGCCTCGGTGCAGCGCACCTGCGCCGCCGCCGATCGCACCGGCCATGCCATTTTGCACACGCTCTATGGCCAATCCCTGCGCCGGGAAGTGGAATTCTTCATCGAGTATTTCGCGCTGGATCTGATCATGGATGATCAGGGGGCCTGCCGTGGCGTCACCGCTTGGCGCCTCGATGATGGCAGCCTGCACCGCTTCCGCGCCCAGCGCGTGGTGCTGGCCACCGGTGGCTATGGCCGGGCCTATTTCTCCGCCACCTCGGCCCATACCTGCACCGGTGATGGCAATGCCATGGCCCTGCGCGCCGGCCTGCCGCTCCAGGACATGGAATTCGTGCAATTCCACCCAACGGGTATTTATGGGGCGGGCTGTCTGATCACCGAGGGCGCGCGCGGCGAAGGCGGCTATCTGACCAATTCGGCGGGGGAACGCTTCATGGAGCGCTATGCCCCCACCGTCAAGGATTTGGCCCCGCGCGACATGGTCAGCCGGGCCATGACCATCGAAATCCGCGAGGGGCGCGGCGTGGGCAATCACAAGGATCACATCTTCCTGCACCTTGATCATCTGGACGCGAAAATTCTGGAGGTGCGCCTGCCTGGCATTTCCGAAAGCGCGCGCATTTTCGCGGGCGTGGATGTGACGCGCCAACCCATCCCTGTTTTGCCGACCGTGCATTACAATATGGGCGGCATTCCCACCAATTATCACGGCGAGGTGCTGACCAAAGCGGGCACCGATCCCGATGCCCTGGTGCCGGGCCTGATGGCCGTGGGCGAGGCGGCCTG
>CAZAGL010000092.1:0-8075 GCA_964484435.1 uncultured Caulobacteraceae bacterium | reverse complement strand
CCGATCGCATTTGCAAGAGGCCAATGCGCAAAGAATCGGCCATCAGCCAGCCTTCAGCAGGGGATCGAGCCCGCCTTTGGCATCGAGATCATGGAGATCATCGCAGCCGCCCACATGCATATCCCCGATGAAAATCTGTGGAAAGGTCGCCCGCCCGCTCGCCCGCGAGACCATTTCCGCTTTCAGCTTGGGATCAAACGCGGCCGAAATTTCATGAATATCGGCACGCTTGCGCTCCAGCAGCGCGAGGGCGCGCGCGCAATAGGGGCAACCCGGCTTGGTATAGATAGCGACTTTCGCCACGGCAAACTCCACACTTCTCATTCCATGCGTGCGTTGGGGCGCACCACCCGGGCCAAGGTGATCACATCCATACGCGCCGCGCCAGCCCGCTTTAGCGCGCGCGCGCAAGCTTGAACACTGGCCCCCGTGGTCATCACATCGTCGATGAGCGTCACGGAGCGCCCGGCGATTCGGGCCACGGCTTTCGGCGGCACGCGGAATGCGCCCGCCACATTGCGCCGGCGCTGCGCAGCGCTGAGGCCCTCCTGGGAACGGCGCCGGCGGATGCGGCGCAGCGCAAACAGATCGCAAGGCTTGCCCGTGTGGCGGGCCAGCGCCTCGGTGAGCCAGGCGGCCTGATTGAAGCGCCGCTGCGCCAGCTTGGTCCAGTGCAGGGGCATGGGAAGAAGCACATCCGTGTCGGCCAATATCTCCGCGCCCGCTTGGGCCATCCAGCCCGCGAAGGCCTTGAGGCCATCGCGTCGCCCGGCCCGCTTGAGATCCAGCACCAAGGACCGGCTGAGATCGTCATAAACCAAAGCGGCGCGCGCGCAGACAAAAGCAGGCGGATCGGCCAGGCAACTGGGGCAGACGCTGCCTTGCGCCTCGGGCGTCTCGAACGGCATGCCGCAACAGGCACACCAGGGCGCGCCCAAAAACCGCAGCCGGGCCCATATTTCTCCCTCGATCACGCCGGGGCGATCCACCAATCGGCTAGACAGCAAAGAGCGCGGCGGCCAAACCCAATCCGCCAATCCAGGCAGCAAAGCCCCTGACAACAACGCTTTGGGCTGCCATAAGCTCGGCATGTCCAACGCCCCCCTTTGGTTCGACACCCGAAAACTGCGCCGCCACCGCCAGCGCGCGGCCCATGGCTTCGCCGACAGCGCCTTTTTGCACGCCCGCGCTGCGGGCGATTGTGGCGATCGGCTGGAAGAAATCAACCGCAGCTTTGCGCGGGTGCTGGCCTATGGCGGCGGGCCGAGCCTGCGCAGCGCCCTGTCGCGGCGCGCTTTGCGCGAAAAAATCGGGGAAATCTGGACGGGCGATTGCTGCGAGGAATTGGTGCCGGGGCCTTTGTCCATGCTGTTCGATCCCGAGCGCTCACCGCTGGCGGCTGGCACGATGAATCTTATCGTGTCCTGCCTGGCTCTGCATTGGGTCAATGATTTGCCGGGCGCTTTGGTGCAGGCGCGCCTGGCGCTGGCGCGCGAGGGGCTGTTCTTGGGCGTCCTGTTCGGTGCGGCCAGCCTGCAGGAATTGCGCGAAGCCCTGCTTCAAGCGGAAGCCGAATTGGGCACGGGTGCCAGCCTGCGCATCGCGCCCTTCGCCGATTGCCAGGACATGGCCGGCCTGATGCAGCGCGCCGGGTTTGCTTTATGCGTCGCCGATGCGGATGTGGTGACGGTGCGCTATGCCGATCCGTTGGCGCTTCTGCGCGATCTGCGGGCCATGGGCGAAACCGCCGCCTTCCACCAGCCGGCCCGGCCTTTGACCCGCGCGGTGCTGGCGCGCGCCATGGAGATTTACCGCGCCCGATTTTCCGATGAAGATAAGCGGGTGCGGGCCAGTTTCGAACTGATCACCGCCACCGGCTGGGCGCTCTAACTCGGATGCCTCAAATCTTTTCGCTGGCGCGAATGGCGAGGCGGCAACCCAATTTGATGAAAGCCCGCAGGGCCTCATAGCCCGGTGCCTGCTCTGCCCCTTCGGCCAAAGCCGTTTCGCGATGGGCCAATTCCTCATCGCGAAAGCGCAAGACGATGGATTTCAGCTCCTCGTCACCGCTTTCCAATTCCTGGGCCTGGGCCGCGTAATGGGCATCGATCACCTCTTCAACGGCGACCGTGCAGGCAAAAGCAGCTTTTTCCCCGAGCAGGGCCGTGGCCGCGCCCAGGCTAAAGCCCGCCAAGCGCCAAAGCGGTGCCAAAGCCGTGGGGCGCACACCGCGCTCGATCAGCAGGCGATCGAAGGTTTCGAGATGCGCGGCCTCGCCGCGCTCCATTTCCGAAACCAAGGCCGCGGCGCGCGCCTTGGATTCGGCGCGGGCAAACACGGCGCGCTGGCCCCGATAGATTTGCACGGCACCGAATTCGCCTGCGTGATCAACGCGGATCATCGCCTCCAGGCGCCGGCGCTGGCCATCGCCCGGCAGCGGCGGGCGGGATCGTTCAAAGGCTTGGGTCATGCTGAATGCCTTCCGTGCCAAACCGCCGCCAGCGCGCTGAGCACGGCCAGCTTGAGGGAGATGAGGGCGTTATAGCCCGCCATGGACAGCCCAAACAGATGCCATGGTGCCGTATCGCAGCTGGGGGCTTTTTGAACACTGCCCAGGGCCTCCAGCACCGCGCGCGCATCCACCCCGCCGCTGGAAGGCGCGCAGGCCGCCGGCCCCGGCCAGAAATGCCATTCCACGCCGGCATGATAAGCCGCAAGCCCGGCTCCATAAAGGAAAATCGCAGCCAAAGCGGCGAGGCCCCAAGCCGCCAGGCGCAGGCGCGGCCATTTACCGCCAACTCGCACGAACATCAGGCTGGCCAGGGCGATCGGCATGGCCAGCCAATATACTTCCCGCTGGCGCAGGCACAGCAAGCAAGGCTCCAGCCCGGCGAAGCGCTCAAACGCATGGGCGGCCCCGAGCATGCCAAGGCAAGCCAATAAAGCCAGCCAGGGCCAATGGCGCAAGATCCATCCGATCATGTGCCATGTCCTTGCACGCGCGGTCCATAAGCTGCAAGCAGGCGGCCTCTGAAAGCTGGGCGCGGAAGGAAAGCCTTGTGTTTTGGCAATTGCTGCTGGTTTTTGTCGCGGGGGCGATCGCCGCCTCCATCCTGCCAGGAACCACCGAAGTGGCCATGGCCGGCGCGATCGGCGCGTTCAAGCTGGCCCCTTTGCCGGTGATCGCCGCGGCGACTGCCGGCAGCGTCTTCGGCTCCGGCGCGCAATGGGCGATTGGCCGCTTTTTCGCGCGATACAAGGATCATAAGCGCTTTCCACTCAAAGCGGCACAATATGACAAATACGCCGCCTGGTTCCAGCGCTATGGCGTGTGGACGCTGATCATGGCTTGGCTGCCAGGCATTGGCGATGTGCTGACCTTGATCGGTGGGCTGTTTCGCACGCCCTTTTTGCTGTCCATGCTCCTGGTGGGGCTGGCCAAGGGCGCGCGCTTTGCGCTGTTCGCCTATGCGTTTACCGGGGCCCTGCCCTGGGCGCTCAAATGGTTTGGCCAGACCGGCTAAAATTGGCGATTTCCTCGTTCAGCACCTCCTTGGCCGCCTGCGCGCCTTCGCTGGCCGCCAAGGCATAGGCGGCAAACGCCCGCAAATAGCCCAGCTTCGAGCCGCAATCATAGGTCCGGCCCGCATATTCATAGGCGAAATAGGCCTCATGGGCCATGCAGCGGGCCATGGCATCGGTGAGTTGGATCTCCCCGCCCGCCCCAGCCGCCTGGCTTTCCAGCGCCGCGAAGATCGAGGGCTGCAACAGATAGCGCCCGCTGATGAACAGATTGGAAGGAGCGTCTTCGCGCCGCGGCTTTTCGACCATGCCCAGCATCTCGATCAGGCGCCCATCGCGCCTGCCCGGGGCGATCACGCCATAGCTGGAGGGGTCATCGGTCGGCTCGACGGCCAGGACATTTGCGCCGCATTGGCCATAGGCGGCCATCATCTGGCTGAGGCAGCCGGGCTGGGCCATCATCAGCATGTCGGGCAGCATGACGGCAAAGGCCTCCTGGCCGATTACCTGGCGCGCACACCAAACCGCGTGGCCAAGGCCTTTGGCCTCTTGCTGGCGCACAAAGCTGATGCGCCCGGCGGCCGGCAAATCGGCGCTCAGCTCTGCCAGCACCACAGATTTGCCCTTGGCCCGAAGCGATTCTTCCAGCTCAAAAGCGCAATCGAAATAATCCTCGATCGCGCCTTTGCCGCGCCCGGTGATCATCACGATATGCTCGATCCCGGCGGCGAAGGCCTCGGCCACCACATGGTGCAAAGCCGGGCGATCGAAAACCGGCAGCAATTCCTTGGGCACAGCCTTGGTGGCCGGTAAAACGCGCGTGCCAAAGCCGGCAACGGGCAAAACAGCCTTGGTGATCGGACGGGGCATGGCGTTTCCTAATGACAAGGCAGGCGACTTTTGTGCCTGGGCTAGCCCTCCGTGCGCCGCGCAGCAAGGGGGCATGGCCGGGCATGGATGATCAGGCGTTGTTCTCCCGGCGCGGGCGGCTTATGTAGCGCCCGCATGCACCCGTTATCCGGCGCCGATCTGGCCACCCTATCCCACGTCTTTCGCGGCGCTGGCCCGCTTGCGCCGCAGGCGCGCGCCAAAGCCATGGGCATTTGGGGGGCAGCATTGGGCCGCCTGCCCTTCACCTTGGCCGAGCAGGCCTGGCTGTCGGGCCGCCTGCCCAGCCTGGAAAGCATGCCCGCCCCGGTGTTTATTCTCGGGCATTGGCGCTCGGGCACGACGCATTTGTATCAAGTCATGGTTGAGGCCGATTTCGGCTTTGTGCCGCCGGCGGCCACGGGCCTGCCCTGGGATTTGTTCCTCATCGGCTCTCTGTTTCGCAAACAGATCGAAGCGCGCCTGCCGGCCAAGCGCTATATCGACAATATCCCAGTCAAACCCGATAGCCCGCAAGAAGATGAAATCGCGCTGGCCAATATGTCGGGCCTGTCCTTTTATCACGGGATTTATTTTCCCAGGCACATGCAGCGCTTCATCGATCAAGGCGTGTTTTTTGACGGCGTGGATGCGAAGGCCCAGGCCCAATGGGATGCGACCTTCACGTATTTTTTACGCAAATTGTTCGTCCATCAGGGTGGCAAACGCCTGTTGATCAAAAATCCAGTCTATACCGCGCGCATGGCGCATTTGCAGGGCCTGCTTCCCGGCGCGAAATTTTTGCATATTCACCGCGATCCGATCGATGTGTTTTTGTCCATGCGCAATTTCTATTCCAAATTGCTCAAGGAATTTGCGCTGCAGGATGCGTCTGGGCTCGATATCGATGAATTGGTGCTTTCCACCTATGCGCGCATGATGGCCGCTTTGGAGCGCGACAGCGCCAGCGCCCCGCCTGGCAGTTTTGCGCAGATCCGCTATGAGGATTTCGCGGCCAATCCCCTGCCTGAACTGGAACGCGTGTGGGGCGAACTCGATCTCGGCGATTTTGCCCGATGGCACCCGCGCTTTGTGGCCTATCTGGAAAGCGTGCGCGGCTTTGAAAAAAACCGCTTCGCCCAGGATCCGGCGGTAACGACCATGGTTCAGGCGCGCCTTGGCCATTGGCACGCGCTTTATGGAAAGCCGGCTTCATGAAGCCAATTTGGGCGGCCTTGGCGCTGCTGGGCTTGGGGGGCTGCGCGCCGCCGGTGGCGCAGGCGCTCTATCAGCCCGATTCGTGCCGGCGTGTGGCGCTGATCGATGCGGCCAATGGCCAGCCGATCGTGGGCGGCGAAGACGGGGTGTTCGCGGCGCGCTCCGGCGTGGTGTTTATCTCCGCCTATGATCGCCTGGCGGTGGAACGCGCCGGCAAAACCGCCAGCGCGCCGACCCCGCCCAGCGGCGGGGTTTATGCCATCGCGGCCAGCCAATTGCGCCAATCCTCCTTGCGTGTTCGCGATGTGCTGGGCCCGGCTCTGCCCGAAGCTGCGCGCCCGCATGGCATCGATGCCTTGGCCCTAGGGGATGGCAAGGTGCGGCTGGGCACCATCAACCGCGCTTTTTTGCGCGATGGCGATTCGGGTGCCTGGCGCATGCGGCCTGAACTCGAAATCGTGGATATCTCGGGCGCGGGCATGAGCCTCGTTTCGCGCATCCTCAGCCCCAGCCTGTGCCGCGCCAATGATGTGGCCTTCGCCGATCCGCAGGCTTTGCGCGTCACGCTGGATCGCGGCATCTGCCTGGGGGATGGCCATCCTGCCGTTGGCGGGCCGGCCATCGCCCATGTCAGCATCGATGGCGCGGTGACCACCCTGCCCTCGCCCATGGCCTTTCCCAACGGCATCGCCCAGATCGGGGAGGATGTGTGGATCGCCTCGACCCTCAAAAGCCAAGTGGCGCAATTGCAAGGATCCCGGCGCGTGAAAATGCCCGGCGCGCCGGACAACCTCACGCAGGATGCCAGCGGGCGGCTGATCATCGCGTTGCATCCACAAATTTGGCGCTTTGCCTTGCATAGGCTTGGCTGGCCCGGTTTTGCCAAAGCCCCGTCGCGAATCGTGCGGTATGATCCGAGGCGTGGCAGCATGGCCATTTTGTTCGACGATCCCGATGGCCGGATTTTCTCCGGGGCCACTTTTGGGCTGATGGCCGAGGGCAAGCTCGTTCTGGGCGCGATCCGTGAGCCGGGCGTGCTTGTCTGTGCACAAGGGGAGAAACCAGCGTGATCCTCGTTACCGGCGGCGCAGGCTTTATGGGACGCCATGTTGTGCAGGCGCTTCTTGCCCAAAGCCGCGCCGCACGCGTTTTGGATTTGCTGCCTTGGCCGGATGCGCCGCGGGGCCTGGAGGTCATGCAGGCCTCCATCCGCAACGAAACCGCGCTGAAGCTGGCGCTGCGCGGGGTGACGGGCGTCATCCACCTGGCGGCCATCACCGATCTTTGGCGGCGCAATCCGAACGATTTCCTCACCATCAATGCCGAAGGCGCGAAAATTATCGCGCAGGCCTGCGCGCGCGAAGGCATCAAACGCTTCGTTTATGTTTCCAGCCACACCACCTTGATCGCCGGCAAGCCCGGCCTGCAAGAAATCCATCTCAATGAGCGCAATGATCCCCCGATCGAGACACTGCTTGGGGCTTATCCCAAGTCCAAACGCGAGGGGGAGCGCCTGGTGATGGCCCTAAGCGGGGCGGGGATCGAAATGGTCTGCGCCATTCCCACGCTGCCGGCTGGGCCGGGAGATATCTCCCGCACCTCACCCACCAAATTGCTGCTGTCTTTGGCGCGCGGGCGCCTGCCGGCCATTTTGGAGGCCAGCATGAATTTCATCGATGTGCGTGATCTGGCCCGCTCGCTCATCGCGGCGCTGGATCATGGCCGGGCCGGAGAGCGCTATCTGCTCAGCGGCCATGATCTGATGCTATCGCAAGTGGCGCAATTGATGGGGGCCTTCACCGGCCACAAGGGCGCTTTGCCGCATGTGCCGTATCGGATGGCGCTGGCTGCGGCCGGGCTTGAGGAGGTTCTCGGCACATTGACCGGGCGCATGCCCAACGCGCCACTCACCGGCGTGCGCCTGGCCGGGCGCCAGGTCAGCTTTGTGGGCAGCAAGGCGATCAGCGAGCTGGATCACCAATACCGGCCCTTTGCCGACACCCTACGCGATTTCCTCGATTGGGCCGAGAGCCTCAAGTCCAAAAAGCGCCAAAAGCAGCGGGCCCTGGCCTGAGCCCAATCTGCGCCTCTATCGCGCCGCTGCGGAAGGGATTAGAACGGCCCCATGGCTTCCCGCACCCCGCTGGCCTTCGAGCCCCCTGCCAATTTCGTGTTCGATTCGGCTGTCGATGTCTGGCAGCCGCATCGCCCGCAGCGGCAATGGGAAAAGCTGGAAGGCGGCAAGCGCTTCAAGATCGCCAGCGATTTCGAACCGGCCGGCGATCAGCCGCGCGCCATCGCCGAACTGGTCGAAGCCATCGCGCGCGGGGAACAGGATCAAGTCCTGCTCGGCGTGACCGGCTCGGGCAAGACCTTCACGATGGCCAAGGTCATCGAGGCGGTGCAGCGCCCGGCTTTGATCCTGGCCCCCAACAAGACATTGGCGGCCCAGCTCTATGGCGAATTCA
>CAZAGL010000091.1:0-8108 GCA_964484435.1 uncultured Caulobacteraceae bacterium | reverse complement strand
GGAAATAGGCGCTTTCGCAGGCGATGATCATATCCCCCATCAAGGCCAGGCTGCAGCCCACGCCGGCGGCGACACCGTTCACCGCTGTCAGGAACGGGATGCCCAGATCGCGGATTTGCAACATCAGCGGATTGTAATGCGAGGCCAGCACGGCCCCGGCGTCAAAGCCCTCGCCATCTTGGGTCATGCGCCCGCTGGCCAGATTGGCACCGGAACAAAAGCCGCGCCCGCTGCCCGTCAGCATCGCGCAGCGCGCCTCGCGTTCGGCCCGCGCGAGGCCCTCCTGCAACAGGGAAATGCTATCGGGGCCCGCCGCGTTCAGCGTATCGGGATCATTGAAGCGCAGCACGGCCACAGCACCATGCAGCGAATAGGTGAGCTTGGCTTGCGACAATGTGATCTCCTGGATGCCGGGGCCCAGAAGCGGGCCACTGGCACCGATTGGAGACCAGATTTCGTTAGCGCGCCAGGGGCGCTGCCGGCTCGGCGGTCTGGGCCGGCTTGTCGGTATCCAGCGTCATGCGATTGCGGCCATTGCGCTTGGAGGCATAGAGGCAGACATCGGCGCGTTCCACGAGGCTGGTGGGGGTTTCATTTGGGCGCAGCAAAGCAATGCCGCCCGAAATGGTCACGCAGCCCAGATCTTCATTGGTGGATTTGCGGAGCAGCTTTTTGCATTCGATGGTGCCGCGCAGCGATTCGGCCAGGGCCTTGGCCTGCGCCAACGTGGTGCGCGGCATGATGATCGCGAATTCCTCGCCGCCATAGCGGGCCACCAGATGCTCCGTGCGGGCATGTTTTTGCAGCGTGCTGGCGATGAAGCGGATGATTTGATCCCCGGTTTGATGGCCCCAGGTATCGTTGAAGCGCTTGAAGAAATCGATGTCGCACAGCATGAGGCAAAGCGGGCTGTGATCCTCATTGGCTTCGGCCACGCGCCGTTTCAGCGTTTCGTCGAACATTTTGCGATTGGCGAGGCCGGTCAGCCCATCGGTCAAGGCTTCGGCGCGCGCGTGCTTCAGCGTGGAGCGCAGCGCCTCCATATCCTGGGTGGAGCGGTGGAGGCGATCATTGAGCGCGCGGTTATGCTCGGCCATGTCAAGGGTGGCGGTAGCGAGGCTCAAGATGATTTCGCGCAGCCGCGATTCGTCGAGGCCCTGCTCAAGATGATTGGCGGCGCGCTCCAGGGTTTGGCCATATTCGCCGGTGCGCTCACCTGCCGCATGTAAAGCCGAGACGACCTCGGCCAGCTCGCGCGCGATCTTCTCGCCGGTGGCGGCCATCTGCGCCGAAAGCCGCACATTGGAGAAAAAACGCTCATAAATCTGATCATTAAACTGATCGTCAAAGGGGATGCCCTTGGAAATGCGCTCTTCCAGCAGGGTGCGCAATTCCGGGGATCCGCCCAGGCGATAGGACAGCCAAACTTCATAGTTTTGCGGTGCCGGCGCGACCGCGTGCTCGCCCATCAGGTCAATGGTTTGATGGGCGATGCCGATGCCCTTCGCGCCGCGCAACATTTCAGACGTTTGGGCCACTGGATCGCCTCGGATTGCAATTGTTCATCGCTAAGGCATAACTGGTTAACCAAAGCTTCGCTTTGCTGATCCAAATGCAAAGCGCCACCCCGCATTTGCACGTTTTTCGAGGAAATGGCCCATGAATGTCGCTGTCGATGTACAAAGTCAGCAGGAAAGCGCGCTGATGCTGGAGACGCTGAAGGCCCAGCGCGGGGCGGCGCTGCGCGATGGCCATCCCAGCGCGCAAATCCGCAAGGACCGATTGCAGCGCTGCATTGATCTTTTGGTGCAGCACGAACATGCGCTCTGCGATGCCATGGCGGCTGATTTCGGCTGGCGTTCCAAGGATGCTTCGCGCCTTGGGGATATTGCCGTTTCCATCGCGGCTCTCAAGCATGCGCGCGATCACCTGACGCGCTGGATGGCTCCACAAAACCGGCGCGCGGAATTCCCATTGGGCCTTCTGGGCGCGCGTGCCCAGGTGCACGTTCAGCCCAAGGGCGTAATCGGCTTGATCAGCCCGTGGAATTTTCCGGTGCAATTGACCTTCGGCCCGCTGGCCGGGATGCTGGCGGCCGGCAACCGCGTGATGATCAAGCCCTCGGAATTTACGCCGCAAACCTCGGCCTTGATGAAAAACCTGTTCGCCAACGTGTTCGCTCAAGAAGAAGTGGCTGTCCTCACCGGCGGGCCCGAGATCGGTGCGGCCTTCGCGGGCTTGCCTTTTGATCACTTGTTGTTTACCGGGGCCACCTCGATCGGGCGCCATGTCATGCGCGCCGCGGCCGAGAATCTCACCCCGGTGACGCTGGAATTGGGTGGAAAAAGCCCGGTC
The DNA here is from genome assembly GCA_964484435.1 of uncultured Caulobacteraceae bacterium. Classification (GTDB taxonomy): domain Bacteria; phylum Pseudomonadota; class Alphaproteobacteria; order Caulobacterales; family Aquidulcibacteraceae. Next base: position 5,753 of record CAZAGL010000091.1, on the reverse strand, counting down.
ATAATCGGGCGCAGCGCCAATCTTGAGCAGGCCGCTTTGCGGATCATGGCCGGTAAAACCCTCAATGCCGGGCAGATCTGCCTGGCCCCGGATTATGTGCTGGCCCCGCAGGGAATGGAAACCGCTTTGGTTTCAGCCTTGCGCGCCGCCAATGCCAAATTATTCCCGACCATGAAGGACAATCCCGATTACACCTCGGTGATCAATCAGCGCCATTATGAGCGGCTGCAGGCCCTGGTTACGGATGCGCAGGCCAAAGGGGCGGTGATCGAACGGCTGAACCCGGCCAATGAGGATTTCTCCCAGCAGGAGGCCCGGCGGATGGAGCCCATCCTCATCCTCAATCCTCAAGAGGATATGAAGGTGATGCAAGATGAGATTTTCGGCCCCATTTTGCCGATTAAAACCTATCAATCCCTGGATGAGGCGATCGCCTATATCAACGCGCATCCGCGTCCGCTCGGCCTCTATTATTTCGGGGCCGATAAAATGGAAGAGCAACAGATCCTGGAAAACACCACATCAGGCGGGATGGCCATCAATGATGTGGTTTTCCAGGTGACGCAGGAAGATTTGCCCTTTGGCGGCGTGGGGCCATCGGGCATCGGTGCCTATCATGGCGTGGATGGCTTTTGCGAGTTTTCACACCGCAAGTCGGTGTATCGCCAGATCGGTTCCGATCTTCTTGCCGTTGCGCGCCCGCCTTATGGTACGCAAGTCCGCAAGCTGATCGCCGGGCGAATCACGAAATAACCCGTTCAGGCATTGCTGACCGGGCGGGCCAGAAAAGCCGGCAATTCCTCGCCAAAGCCGATGACGGCGCGATCACCGCGATTGCGCGATGGGGCGGGCTTGGCTTCTTTTCGACGGCTGGATGCGGCTTTTTCCGGCGTTTCGGCCTGAATAGCCGCCGGCTGCGGTGTGGCGATCGGGATCATGGCCGCATCTTCGATGCCTTCAGGCCGTTTGGTGATGGGCCGCCCAATACGGCTGGGGCGGCTGCGCGGGGCGCTGCGGCCGCGCCGCTCATCTTGCGCCAGGCGCTCTTGTGGCACACCCGCGAAGTCTTCGGCCTCGATGACATAGCCCAGCAGCTTCTGGATGCCGGCGATGGATTTGCCATCTTCGGGCGCGGCCAGGGTGAAGGCGGCCCCGGCGCGCCCGGCCCGGCCGGTGCGGCCGATCCGATGCACATAATCTTCGGCATGGCGCGGCGGCTCATAATTGAACACATGGCTGACATCGGTAATGTCCAGGCCGCGCGCGGCCACATCGCTGGCCACCAGGATGGGCACTTCGCCGGTTTTGAAGCGATCGAGCGTTTGCATGCGAAAGCGCTGATCGAGATCGCCGTGCAAGGGCGCGGCGTTGAAGCCATGGCGGATGAGCGATTTGGCCACCACATCGACATCGGTTTTGCGATTGCAGAAGATGATGGCGTTTTTCACGGTACAGCCGGTGATGACGGCCCGCAGCGCGGCGCGGCGCGTAACCGGATCCCCGGCCGGGATGGTCACGACGCGCTGTGTCACCGTTGCGGAGGCGGTGGCCGGCTTGGCCACTTCGATCTGAACCGGGTTTTGCAGGAATTGATCGGTGATGCGTTGGATTTCCGGCGGCATGGTCGCGGAGAAGAACAAGGTCTGCCGGGTGAAGGGCGTCAACTTGAAGATGCGCTCGATATCCGGGATAAAGCCCATGTCCAGCATGCGATCGGCCTCATCCACGACCATGACCTGCACGCCCGAAAGCAAAAGCTTGCCGCGCTCAAAATGATCGAGAAGCCGGCCCGGCGTGGCAATGAGCACGTCCACGCCTTGGGTGAGCAAGGCATCCTGATCCCCGAAGGAAACGCCGCCAATCAGCAAGGCCTTGGTCAATTTGTGATTGCGGCCATATTTATCAAAGTTTTCAGCAACTTGAGCTGCCAGTTCACGTGTCGGCTCCAGGATCAGCGAGCGGGGCATGCGCGCCTTGGCGCGCCCGCGCGAAAGGATTTCTATCATGGGCAGAGTGAAAGAGGCGGTCTTGCCCGTGCCCGTTTGGGCGATTCCCAGAACATCGCGCCCTTGCAGCACGAGCGGGATGGCTTTTTCTTGGATGGGCGTGGGGGTGGAATAGCCGGCTTCGTGCACGGCCTGCAGCAATTCGGCGCTGAGGCCGAGAGTATCAAAGGACATCAAGAATTCGTTTCAATCCGGAAGATGCGCAAAATGCGGCGCAGCGCCATGGGGCGCTCGCTGGTCTTCGCCGCATAACACATGGGGCGCGAAAGCGCAAAGTCAATGCATGGCTGGGTGATGGGTGCGATTTGATATGCCCGCCAGGGCTCCCGGATGCAAAGCGGCCGTAAACCTGCCATGAAACGCCGCGAGAATAAGGCCGTGGAAGAAACCTATACCGAATTCAAGGCAAAGTGGCGGGCAGGCGAACGTGAGCGCGAACTTGCTTTGCATCTCTTGTTTCTTGCTTGGATGCATTGGGCTGATCCTCCCTTCGTCACGAATCTGAATGCGGACGAAGAGGCCATTTCGCTCTGGTTCGAAGTATTCGCGTTCTTTGGTGCTGAGGCGTCCTCTGACGCGGAATTCCTTTATGTTGCTGCCATCATGGCAACCATCACGCCATGCGAGCTGGGCGGCGAAAGCCACTGGGGGCCGCGTATCGAACTCCTGAAAAGCCGATCCAGGCAATTGCGGCCGGCGGGTTTTGGACCGGAGGCTTTTGCGGCGCGCGGAGATTACGGCAATTATTTCGCGCATCAGTCACGCCAATAGGGCGATGTCCGCGGCCCACATCTTCGAGAAAGCCCCGCGACAGCCTCAGCCCTTGGGCTTCAACACGATCTGGCGATACCGCGCGAGCAAGGCGCTTTGCCGGGTGGCGAGTGGGGCTTTCTTGCCGGCGATGAACACATGTTCCGCCGCGCTGGTGACTTCCAGGGGATCCCCATCCCAGATCACGACATCGGCGATGGCCCCAACGCTGAGCCGGCCAAGGGCGCGCTGGCCGAACAGATCGGCGGGCCCGGAGGTGATGGCCGCGAAGGCATCGTCCCAGCGCAGGCCATTGGCCACCGCATTGCCAGCATATTGCGAAACCAGGCGCGCCTGGAAGGCTTCATCGCCCCCGGGCATCAACCCGATGGACAGCTTCACCCCGGCGGCTTTCAACAAGGCGGCGTTATCGAGCCGCGCCCCGAGCTGTTCAAAGCTTTGCGGCAAAGCATTCATGGGATCGATCAAAACGGGAATGCCGGCGCTGGCCAATTGCGGCGCAACCCGCCAGCCTTCGCTGGCCCCGATGACCGCCAATTGCAAAGCCGGGCGGCGGCGCTTCAACGCGATCACCTGCAAGAGATCGGCGGCACGCTCCACACGGATCAGCAACAGGCCCTCCCCGCGCGCGAAGGGGGCCAGGGCTTGGGCATCCAATTCCGCCAGGGCCAGGCCTTTTTGGCCAGAGCGGTAATGCGTGGGATAGCTGGCGGCATCGTCCAGGGCCGCTTCCAAGGTCGGCCAGAGGGCGGTGCGGGTGCCGTTGGCCTGCGCAGCACCGCGCTCGCCCGCGTCCAGCAGCATGAAAGCTTGCGAATCGGCGATGGAATCGGGGCTGCCATCCAGGCGCACAATGGCCCCGCGCCCGGAAAACAGGCCGCCTTCCGGGGCGATGGCGGCGCGCGTGACGCCCGCCGCGCGCGAAACGCTGACGGAGGCCGATGCCGGATTATAAGCGGGCCCCGCATCCAACGCCGCCCCGAGCGGTGCATCGCCATCGGCACCGATATCGCTGGAATCGTCGAGGCCGATCTCGGCCAGGCCAACGCGCGTCAATCCCGCGAACAAGCCGGGTGTGATCCATTTGCCAGTGGCATCGATGCGCTGGCCGCCCGCCGGAAGGGGCAGGCGCTTGCCGACGGCCGCGATCCGCCCATCCTGGATGAGCACATCGCCGCCTTCGAGAATGGGGCCGGCATTGGTGACCACCTTGCCGCCGCTGATCAGCAGGCTTTGCGCCATGGCTGGGCTGGCCATCAGGCCCAAGACCAGGCCGAGAATGATGCGCTTGGCGATCATGGGGCGCTCCTGCGATTGGGTTGGGCCAGTTCGAAATCGGCAAGCGGGCGGGCATCTTCGCCGGTGCGGTCAAAAACCTTCGCGCCATCGATGAACACGGCCTCGGCCTTGGCATAGACCGAAAGCGGATCACCCGACCAAAGGACCACATCCCCGGCTTTGCCGGCCTCCAATGTGCCCGTGGTTTGGGCGATGCCCAGCGCCTTGGCCGGATTGGCGGAAAGCCACATCCACGCCTCCCCGCGCGTGACGGGCAGCCCAGCCCTGCGCCCATCGGCCAACGCCTTGGCGGCTTCCTGGTTCAGGCGCTGGATGCCCAATTCGCTATCGGAATGCACGATGGCGCAGGCCCCCGCCGCATGCACCAGGGGGATGTTTTCATCGATCTGGTCATAGGCTTCCAGCTTGAAGCCCCACCAATCGGCCCACATGGCCGAACAAATCCCCTCGCGGGCCAGGATATCGGCGACTTTGTAGCTTTCCACGGCATGGTGGAAGGTTGTGACCTTGAAGCCGAATTCCTTGGCCAGATCGATGACCTGGATCATTTCATCGGCGCGATAGCAATGGTTTTGCAGCAGGATTTCTCCCGAAAGCAGGCCAGCCAGCGTCTCTTTTTCCAGATCGCGATCGGGCGGATCGGGCAGATCGTCATCCCCGCTTTTTTTGCGCTTCGAGCCGCCATTGCCTTCGGCTTTTTCGACTTTTTTGGCGTATTCTTCCCATTCGCGCTTATAGGCGGCGGCCTCGATCAAGGCCTTGCGATAGCCGGCGAAATTGCCCATGCGGGTCGAGGGCGAAGTACCTTTCTCGCCATAAACGCGCTTGGGATTTTCGCCGCAGGCCATTTTGAGCGAATAGGGGGCGCCGGGAAATTTCATCTCCTGCACCGAGCGCGCATGCACGTTTTTCAGCGTCACGCCGCGCCCGCCAAAGAGATTGGCCGATCCTGGCAAAATGTGCAGGGCCGTCACCCCGCCGGCTAAGGCGCGGTAAAAGCCGGCATCTTGGGGCCAGACGCTGTGCTCGGCCCACATGTCGGCGGTGACCGGCTCGGTAGCCTCATTGCCATCAGAAGTGGCCGCGATGCTGGGCGAGGGATACACGCCCAAATGGCTATGCACATCGATAATGCCGGGCGTGACCCATTTGCCGGTCGCGTCGATCAAAACGGCCCCGGCCGGCAAGGGCAGGGCCTCACCCAAAGCCTGGATCTTCCCATCGGCCAGGACGACATCGGCGCGATATTCGCCGCCTTTGCCATCCAAGACCATGCCTCCGCGCAGCAAAATGGGCGCGGAAGGCTTGGGCGCATAGGTGGAAGGATACGGGTTTTTCGGCCAGGTGGTTGGCGTGGCGGCCTGGGCCGCGCCGCAGAGCAGGAAAGCGAGCGCGCCAGCGCGGAGGATAGGGTGCATGAGCTGATCTCCCAAAGGGAGGCTAGCCATCCTTGACATCCGCCGCAAGTGCTTGTGTCGCAACGGTTTCGTCTGCCTTATTTACGCCAAATTGGGGAAAGCAGCCAGCATCAGGCTGATCTGCCCCGTTTCTTCGGGCCGGCGTCAGGGGGCGGTGGATGGCCAAAGGCCCGGTGCACCTGCCCTGGGCCGCTTTTTATGAGCGGCCCGAGACATAGGTGACGGATTGTTCCGGTCACATGGGTAAAGCTTTTCGCCA
>CAZAGL010000090.1:7240-8136 GCA_964484435.1 uncultured Caulobacteraceae bacterium | reverse complement strand
GCCGTGTCTCAGTCCCAGTGTGGCTGATCATCCTCTCAGACCAGCTACAGATCGTCGCCTTGGTAGGCCATTACCCCACCAACTAGCTAATCTGACGCGGGCCGATCTTTTGGCGATAAATCTTTCCCCCGAAGGGCACATTCGGTATTAGCTCCAGTTTCCCGAAGTTGTTCCGAACCAAAAGGCACGTTCCCACGCGTTACTCACCCGTCTGCCACTCCCCTTGCGGGGCGTTCGACTTGCATGTGTTAAGCCTGCCGCCAGCGTTCGTTCTGAGCCAGAATCAAACTCTCAGGTTGAGTTGACTTCTGACATTCTCCATTCGTCCGGCTAAAGGCCGAATGGAGCGCTCGCAAAGCGTTTGCGTATTGTATTGACGGAGAACCGACACGCACTTTGCCCAACCGAGATTGAGACATAATGCGTAATCAGTCTATCAAGAAACGCAAACCGTCAGCGTCAAATGCAGAGGCATTACCTCTGCGCAGAAGCCGCCGCCTGCGTTTCTCTTCTCCAAACCGACAATGTCAAAGATCCGGGAAATCTTGAGGGCAACTTCCCCTCCACTTTCCCGCCCGCCTCAGGAACTTCCCTCAGCAGCGAGCGGCGCTTCTAGGCCGCCCCTAATTTCGTGTCAACGATGTTTTTCGCTTTTTCACAAATCAAAAGCAGAAGGAAAAGCCCGGCCGCCAGAGATATGGAGAAACCGCGAGAGGGTCTTGCGCCGCAATCTGCGCCGCCGAATCCCTTCGCGAGGGGAGGAACATAGGGATAACGCCTGCCCCTTGCAAGCGAAAAATGGCTTTCACCAACGCTTTTTGCACAACTATCCCCGGCATGGCGCTTTGGCACCTTCGCCAGAAATACGCCAAAGCCCGCAACCTACCCACCCTTAC
>CAZAGL010000090.1:0-7230 GCA_964484435.1 uncultured Caulobacteraceae bacterium | reverse complement strand
CACCAAAGCGCCGATGGACACACGCCCCAGATCGCCTTACGCCAGCATCGGAAAAGCGGCCCGGTTCCGGAGGAAAGGCCCCATGCCCAGAGCATCCGTCGGTGCATTGCTCAGAGCCATTCTCGCGGCAGGCCTGCTTGGCCTTTCCGGATGCAGCGGCGGCGGTGAGCCCAGCCCGGCCCCCCCGCCGCCCGCACCCGCACCCCCGCCTTCGCCGCCAAGCCCGCCCGCCTCGGTCGAGCGCGAGATCAGCCCCGCCCTTACCAATTCGGCGCTGATACGCAATCTGTCACCGCATTTCGTGATCAATCCGAATCGCGATGTGCCGGCGGCGGGGCGGCTGTTCGTGATGCTGCCCGGCACGGATGCCGTGCCCAGAACCTATCGCGAGATCGTTCGGCTGGGCGCGGCGCGTGGCTATCACGCGCTGGGCCTCACCTATGTCAATGACGATGCGGTCGGGACCTTGTGCGCGGCCAGCGCCGCCCTCAATTGCGCCGAGCTGGTGCGCCGGGAAGTCATCACCGGCGAAGGCGTGAGCCCGCTTGTCGATGTCGATCCCGCCAATTCCATCACGGGCCGCCTGCAATCCCTGCTGGCCTATCTGAGCGTGACCTTCCCCAATGAGGGCTGGGGGCAATATCTGATATCGGGCCAGATCGATTTTTCGCGGATCATTATCGCCGGGCATTCGCAGGGCTCGGGCCACGCGGCATTCTTTGCCAAGCTACGCAATTTCAACCGGGTGGTGATGTTTTCAGGCCCCAGCGACACGGGCAGCACGCCCGGCTCGGCCAATCCATGGGCCAGCCTGCCAAACGTCACCCCGGCCGCGCGCCAATTCGGCTTTACCCACACCGCCGATCCGCTGGTCGGGCTCTCTATCGTCCTTGCCAATTGGAATGCTATCGGCATCAGCGCCTTTGGATCACCCGTTTCCGTTGACGGCGCGAGCCCGCCTTTCGCCAATTCGCAGCAATTGGTCACCAGCGCCGCGCCGAATCCCAATCCTCCTGGCCCGACAGCCTCCCCGCTGCACGGCGCGCCGGTCGTCGATGCGGTGACACCGCGCAATGCCCAGGGCCAGCCGATCTTCCTCCCGGTATGGGCCTATCTCGCTTTCCCGTGAGCCCTCAGGCTGATTGGCGCGGGCTTATCCCGCGGCGATATAGGCGTGCATGGCGGCCGCCTCGTTTTGTGCCTCCTCGATCTTGCGGGCCACCAAATCCCCGATGGACACGATCCCGATCAAGCGGTCGCGATCGGTGATGGGCAAATGGCGGATGCGCCGGTCGCTCATGCGCGCCAGCGCATCATCGAGGGTTTCCATGGGATGGGCCGTGATCACGTCCTTGGTCATCGCCGCGCCAACGCGATCATTCAGCGCCGTCGGCCCGCGCCGGGCGATCTCGCGCACAATGTCGCGCTCGGACAGCACGCCCGCCAATCTACCCGCCTCATCCAGCACCACCAGCGCGCCGACGCGCTGCGACGTCAACGCGCGCGCCGCCTCGCAGAGGCTGACACTGCTCAGCAGCGAATGCACCTCGCCGCCCTTTTCCTTCAAGATGTGCGCAATCAGCATGTTCCACTCCCATATTTTTTATTTCTGGGGGTGAAGCATGACTCAGACCCGGTTTCTCAACAAGGCCTCATTGGTCCGCGTTCAGCGAATTGCCTGGCCTGGAAAAAGCCCGCTTCCCGGCACGCAACCTGCTTGGCCCCCGGTCAAGAAGAGTGATTTCGGCATGCAGTTCAGCGAAGCGTTCCATCCAAGCACACGGCTTATGCTCGTTGCGGCGAAAAAGCTGCGCGAGTTCGTCGATCCGGAGAATGTGGAGTCTTTCGAAACGCTGATCCCGCGTTTGTTTACCGGGCGCGCGCAACGCGGCATGCTGATGATCGACACCTGCGGGCGTGAAACGGCGCGCTTGATCGGCGTAACCGAGCACGGCCGCGATTTGTTCACGCGCTTTGCGCGCGTCGATCGCGCGGCCCTCCAGGCCCTGATGCTCCAGGCCCAATTGTGCCAGACGGCCGGCTTGGCTCGGATCAGCGCACGGGTGCGTCACGATTGCGCGATCGAGTGCGAACTGGTCCTGGCCCCGTTGCTGCAGCGCGATGACGGCAGCGAGGCCGTGCTCGGCCTTTTGCAGCCCGTGCGGCCCATCCCCTTAATCAGCCAAGCGCTGGAGCTGCGCCTTCTGGCCATCTACCCGCTGGAGGGGCGGATCGGCCCCTGCCCTCCGCGCCTATTGCATCGCAATGTCTAATCGAATCTGCGTATTTTCGGGCACAAATCGCTGTCACACTTTTGTTGAATCGGCTCACCGCGCCGCCAGAACCTGCACCCGGGCCTTCGCCCCATGGCCCGCCGCATCGATCACCGAAACGGTGTGAAACCCGGTGCTGGCCGGGCGCCACACCACCCGCCCGCTGCCCGCCTCGGGGGTCAAAGGCTGGCCCTCGGCGAACCAGGTCAGCTCGCCCTCTCCGCCCCGGGCGGCCAAGGCCAAGCCGCGCCCGGCGGGGCCCAATTGCTCGACGCGCACGGCCGAGGCATCGGGCGGAAACAGGATGATCGGCCCGGCTGCGCCCTCCTCGTCCAGCCGCGCCAGGCCCGGTGCCGCCGCGCCCCTCCAGCCGCTTGGCGCGGGGGCGAAACCGCCCTTCGGCGCGATGAGATCAAAGGCATCATAGAGCAAGGGGGCGGCATCCTTGCGCCCGGTGGCCCCAGGCCGGGGGGCGGCATCGGCCCGGCCCACCCAGACGCCCACCACCCAGCCGCCGGCAACGCCCAACGCCCAGGCATCGCGAAAGCCATAGGACGTGCCCGTCTTGTAGGCGAGGCGCGGGGCATCGGCGGCGATCAGGCTGGGCGCGCGGCCCTGTGGCGCGGGGGCTGCGGCCAGAATGGTGAGGATTTTTCGTGCGCTGTCTTGGCTGAGCAGGCGGCGCGCAAACCGGCCGCGCTCCCCCTCCAGCCGCACCAGGGGGCGCGCCATCCCGCCATCACCCAAAGCCGCATAGAGCGTCACCAATTCTTCCAGGGTCAGCCCGGCCCCGCCGAGCGCCAGCGCCAGGCCGGCTTCGCGCTCCCCGCGGGCGGGCAAACGCGGAGCCGCCCCGGCGCCAGCCAAGGCGGCGGCAAAGCGCTGCGCGCCGATCTGTTCCAGCACGGCGACCGCCGGCAGGTTCAGCGATTGGCGCAGCGCGTCTTCCAGCCGCACATCGCCATGATAATGCCGATCGAAATTTTCCGGCAAATAGCCATCAAACCGGCGCGGCGCATCCTCGACCAGGGTTTCGGGGGCCACATTGCCATCGTCAAAGGCAATCCCATAAATGAAGGGCTTCAGCGCCGATCCAGGAGAGCGCACGGCCTTGGTCATGTCGATCCAGCCGCCCGGGCGATCCGCCCCCGCCCCGGACACGCAGGCCCGCACGGCCCGCCCATCGATTTCGACAGCCAGCAGCGCCGCACTCACCTCCCCGCCCAAGGATTGCGCGTGGCGGCGCACCAGGGCCTCCAGGCTGGCCTGCAAACGCGCATCGAGCGTGGAGCGCAGCGCGGCCGCGCCCGGATGCGCCCGGGCGATGGCCCGCGCCGCCAAAGCCGCCCGCGCCGGAAAGGGCGCGCGCCCGATGATCGGGGCCTCGATGGCCTCGCGCAGCGCCCGCGCATCCAGGAATCCGGCTCGGGCCAGCTTGCGCAGCACGCCATCGCGCGCGGCCTTGGCGATGAGCGGGTGGCGATCGGGCCGGCGCCCTTCCGGGGCCTGCGGCAGCGCGATCAACAGCGCGATTTCGGCATCGGAAAGGCCCTTGGGATCGCGTTGAAAATAACCACGACTGGCCGCGCGCACGCCCTCCAGATTGCCGCCATAGGGCGTCAAGGTCAGGTAAGCGGCGAGGATTTCGCGCTTGCTGAGGCGGCGCTCGATCTGCAGCGCGCGCACCATCTCGATCAGTTTGGAGGCCAATGTGCGCGGGCGGGGCTCCAGCAGCCGCGCAAGCTGCATGGTGATGGTGCTGGCCCCCGATCCCGGCTGGCCATGGCGCAGCAGGCCGCCAACAGCCCGCGCCAAGGCGGCGGGATCAATGCCCGGATGCCAATAAAAGCGCGCATCCTCGATCGCCAAAAGGCGGCGGATGAATTCGGGATCGGTCTCCTCAAGATCGGCCGCCAGGCGCCATTTGCTGGTGGGCGTCAAGAAGGCGCTGAGCCAAACGCCGTCTTGATCCGTCACCACGGGAGAAACCACGCGCGCGCTCAAGCGGCGGGGCGACGATCTGATCGAGCACGAAAAGCGCCGCCAGCAGGCCGGCCAAGGCGGCGCACCACAGCTGCAGCCGCCGGCCCGGTATGACCGCCAGCCTGCGCCCGCGCCGGCGCGCCTTCCATCTTAGAACATCAAGCGCCTTCATCCCTTCGCGGCCCCGCCCAGCGGCCCGAAATTAGCGATTCTGGGCCGCGATGGTCACGCGGGCGGGGGCGCTGCGGCCGAACACTTCCGGGCGGTACATGTCCTCCATCTGCACGCCGGGCAAGGCATAGCTGCCAGGCGTCACCGCCCTGACGACATAAGCGAAGGCAAATCCTCCGCGCACATCGGCCGCCGCCACGAAGCGATCGTCGCGCGCCTCGGCGGCTTTGGACGCGGTGATTTCCCCCACCCAGCCAAAGGCCCCGCTGCGATCGGAATCATCCCAGGCATTCGTGGCACGGCCATCTTCAGAGCGCAGCACGGTTTCGATCTCCAGCCCGGCGGGCAGCAGATCCACGGCGATCGCCGGATGGGTGCGCTCATCCTGACTGGTGCCACGCAGCACGATGACCAATCGATCCCCCTGCACCAGCTTGGCCAGATTGGCGGCGCTGCCATCCAGGCGGTAGATCTGTTTTTGCATAGAAAAACCCTGCGCGGCGGCGGGCGGCGGCGAGGCCGGCGCGCCATAACGGGTCAGCGTGCGGAAAACCTGGCCCTTGCCGACATTCTTGAAGGATTGGCCCAAGGCATCCCCGGATTTCAGCAACAGCGAGAGGCTGCCGGCTGGCCCGCCATCGCGGCTGATCTGCACCGGGCCAGCGGATTGGAGCATGGTATCGGCGGCGGTGAGCAGGCCGGCCTGCTCCTGCGTGGAAATGCGATCCAGATCAGGGGTTTGGCGCTCCAGCCGGCGCGCCAGACGTGAAGACAATTCCTGCTCCCCTGCTTCGGCGGCCAAGGCCGTCATCCAGGCGACATCGCGCAGCTCCGATTGATAATAATCCGAATTGTTCTTGTATCCCAGCGCCTTCTCAGCCGCGGTGAAGGCCGCGCGTGAGCGCGCCCGATCCCCCAGATAGGCCAAAGCCGCGCCGATCTGCGCCTTGGCCAAGGGCGAAGGCTCGTTCTTCAGCTTGGCATCGGCGAAATAGCGCAATTGGCCGACATCAGCCCGCTTGGCTTTGGCCAGCACATACAGCGCATAGGCCGCAGCCCGGCTTTTCAGCAATTCCTGGGTGTCGTCAGAACCGGCCCATTGGAAGACCTCGAAATCATAGCCCACCGAAGCGAAGTCATCGAGGCGGGCCACGGCCCGCAAAGCCTTATAGGACAGCTCCAACGGGGCATCGGGCACGATCAAGCCGGCGGCCTTGGCGCGGCGCAGGAAATCCACCGCATAGGCCCCCAGCCAGGGAGAGGCCGCCCCGTCACCGGCGCGCCACAGGCCAAGCGCCCCATCAGGGCCCTGGCGATCCAGAATGGCATTGACCGCCTCCTGTACGCGGGCCCGGCTTTGCGCATCGGCCGGGGCAAACCCAGCCGCCGCCATGCTTTGCGCCAGCAAAAGCGGCAAAGCGCGCGAGACCAATTGCTCGGTGCAGCCATAAGGATAGCGATCGAGGCTGGAGATCAACGAAACCGGATCCAGTCCCCGCAACGCGGAATAGGAAATCCACGCTTCCCCCGTGCCGGGTGCGAAGGGCGAAAACAGATCCGAGCTGGTGGCAAATACCGCGCCCGGGGCCTGCGCCTGTGTCTCGGTCAGCGTGTAGGGCAAGAAGGGGGCGCGCGCCTCGATGGGATAGTTGCGCGCCACGGAATAGCCGTTCGGGCCCGTCAATTGCACGCGCACTTGGCCCAGGCCATTGGCCCCGGCCTGGATCGGCATGCGCACTACCCGCTGTTCACCCTGCGCCAATTGCACGCTGATGGGCGCGGCCTTGAGCTGGGCCGCCCCCTCTCCGGTCAACGTGGCGACATAGGAACCGGCCGGCCCCTCGACATTATCGAGCAACAAGGTGGCCTGGGCATCATCACCTGGGGCCAAAAAGCGCGGCAAGGTCAGATCGGCCACGACCGGATCGCGCACCACGACGGTCGAGCTAGCCGAGCCGACGCTGGAACGCGTCCAGGCCACGGCCATCAACCGGATCGCGCCATTGAGATCGGCCGGATCGAGCGTGATCACACCGCGGCCCTGGCGATCGAGAGATACGAGGCCGGACCAGAGCGCCACGGTCTTTTGCGGCACCACCGAAAGCCCTTCCCCGCCAATGGCATCGCCGCCCTGGTTGGGATTGACCGGCGCGCCCAGATTGGGGTTGAGCAGGCGCCCATAGTCATCGCGCAATTCCACGCCCAACGCCTTGCGCCCGAAATAATGGGCGACCGGATCGGGCGCGGCAAAGCGCGTCAGCTGCAAAATGCCCTCATCCACCGCCGAGAGCGTGACGCGCACCGGCTCCCTACCGGCCGCTCCCTTGATTTCGATGGGCAATTCCAGCTTTTGCTGGGGGCGCAGCTTTTTCAATTCGGGGGCCAGCGAAACCTTCAGGGTGCGCGCGCTCATGTCCACCGGCACATAGGTGAGGCCGATGGCCCGGCGCGGCACAGGCGCGGCTTTGGGATCGCGCGCGGTGACAACCGTGACAAGAACATACGCGCCGGCACCCCAAGACTCATCGGCCTTGAGATCGATCTTGGTCGGCTGGTTGGAAAGCTGCAGCGTGCGACTCGAAATCACCCGATCGGTGGCAATTATTACCTGCGCCTGGCCCGGATAGGGCGATTTGATTTCCAGATGCGCCATCTTTCCCGGGCGCACAGGCTCATTGGGGGCGGCCACGGCCACTACATCGAGCAGGCCGACGAGTCGATCGAGGCCATCCTCGGGTTCCTGCGCCGCCATCCCGTCGACGCCGGTGTGCGAGCGTGAGGCGATGAGCTTCCCCGACATCCG
>CAZAGL010000089.1:0-8157 GCA_964484435.1 uncultured Caulobacteraceae bacterium | reverse complement strand
GGCTTCCTTGCAGACGCGCAGCTTCATCTCGGCAGCTTCCTTCCAGGAAACCACGCGCGTGCTGACCGAGGCGGCCACTTATGGCAAAACCGATACCTTGGAGGGCCTCAAGGAAAACGTCATTGTTGGCCGACTCATTCCTGCCGGCACGGGCGGCCAATTGCGCCGCTATCAGCAGGTGGCCGCCGAGCGCGATGCCGATCTCATCGCCCGGGGCCTTGGCCCCAAGCCCGAGGCCTTGCCGGTGGATCCCTCCGCGCAGGCGGCGGAATAACCGATTTGCCGGTGCGCGCTTGCGTGCGCCGGCAAAGCCTTGTTTGTGCTAGTGTGGCGATTTTCGAAATTCCCCCAGAATGATGGAGGGCTCCGAGCGAATTTCGAAAATCATCAGCCACACTAGAAATATATGATTATAGTATCCTTTTTTGAATCAGAAGTTCGCTGAGAGGCGGATCCAATTGTTGGGCGAACTTCTGGTTCAGGACACTAGGTGGCCATGAGGGAGGCGCTCTGTGGGTTGGTCTTCGATTCCGGCCCTGGTCTTGTTGCTAATGGCCCTGGCCGGCTGCACACCCGCCGCGCCGCAGGCTCAGGCCGCGCCCTCTTTGGCCTACACGATCGAAACCGTTGCCGGCGGCCTGGATCATCCCTGGAGCCTGGCTTTTCTGCCTGATGGGGCCATGTTGGTCACGGAGCGGGTGGGGCGTTTGCGCCTCATTACGGCGGATGGAAAGCTGCAAAGCCAGCCGATCGTCGGCGTGCCACCCGTGTTCGCCAAGGGCCAAGGCGGCCTTTTGGACATCGCGCTCGATCCCGATTTTGCCAATAACCGCCTGATCTATCTCTCTTATGCAGCCGGCACGGCCAAGGCCAATGCCACGCGCCTGGCCCGCGCCCGCTTCACCGGCCGAGCACTGGAGCAAATGCAGGTCCTGTTCGAGGTCAATCCCCGCAAAGCCACATCCGCCCATTTCGGCGGGCGGATCGCCTTTTTGCCCGATGGCACGCTGTTGCTGACGCTGGGCGAGGGCTATGATTATAAAGACGCGGCCCAGGATCTGGCCAGCGATCTGGGCAAGATCATCCGCCTGAACCGGGATGGCACCATCCCCACGGATAATCCCTTTGTTGGCAAAGCCGGCGCGCGCCCCGAGATCTACACCTATGGCCACCGCAATGTGCAAGGCCTGATCGTCGATCAGGTGAGCAGCAAGATCTATGCCCATGAACACGGGCCCAAGGGCGGCGACGAACTCAATTTGCTGCGCCCCGGTGCCAATTATGGCTGGCCCGTGATTACCTATGGGATCGATTATACGGGCCTGCCCATTTCCCGGTATCAGAAGAAAGCGGGCATGGAGCAGCCGATCGTTTATTGGGTGCCGTCCATCGCGCCATCGGGCATGGCTTTGTATACAGGCCAGGCCTTTGCCCAATGGCGCGGGGATCTCTTCATCGGGGCGCTGGCGGGCATGCAGGTGCGCTGGGTGGATTTGCGCGATGGGGCGGTGATCGGCCAGGAAATCCTGTTCACGGAATTGGAAGAGCGCATCCGCGATGTGCGCCAGGCCCAAGATGGCAGCCTGATCCTGCTGACCGATAGCAGCGAGGGGCGCGTGCTGCGCGTGCGCCCAAAGGCCCCGCCATGAGCCAAGAACTGGCCCAGCTTCTGAGCGAGATCGCGGCGTGCCAAGCGTGCGCGCCGCATTTGCCGCATGCGCCGCGCCCCGTGGTGCAGATCGGGGAAGGGGCCAGGATTTTGATCGCCGGCCAGGCTCCCGGCCGCCGGGTGCATGTCTCCGGCATTCCTTTTGATGATCCCTCGGGTGAGCGCCTGCGTGCCTGGATGGGCGTGGATCGGGCGGTGTTCTACGATGCCTCGAAGATCGCGGTGGCGGCCATGGGCTTTTGCTTTCCCGGCCATGATGCCCAGGGCGGCGATTTGCCGCCGCGGAAAGAATGTGCCCCGCTGTGGCGCGCGCGTTTGCTGCGCCATTTGCCTGGCCTGCGCCTCACGCTGCTGATCGGCGGCTATGCGCAAAGCTGGCATTTGGGCACGAAATCGGCGGCGATGACGCAGACCGTTCAGGCCTTTGCGCAGGCCCCGGTTGGCCTCTTGCCTTTGCCGCATCCTTCCTGGCGCAATACCGGCTGGCTTAAGCGCAATCCCTGGTTCGAAGCCGATTTGCTGCCGGTTTTGCGGGCACGGGTGCAGGAGGCCTTGGCATGAGAGTGATTGGCTTGGCATTGGCCTTGCTGGTTGGCATCGGAGCGTGCGCGCCGTTGCGCCAGCGGCCTCTGACGGTGCTGGAGCCGGTCGCCCCGGTTTTCACGAATACGCAATTGATCGCCTCGGATGGTGCGCAGCTTGGTTTGCAACATTGGCAACCCGAGGGGGTGGAGCCCTGGGTGGTGCTTGTTGCCCTGCATGGCATGAATGATTATTCGGGGGCGTTTGCCTTGCCGGGCCCCTATTGGGCCCAGCGCGGCGTTGCGGTTTATGCCATCGATCTGCGCGGCTTCGGCAAAAGCCCCAATCGCGGCGTGTGGCCGGCTTTGCCTTTGCTGCGCCAGGATATCCGCGATGCCGTCAGCGCCGCGCGGGCCGCCCATCCCGGCGTGCCCGTGGCTGTGTTGGGCCTGTCCATGGGGGCGGCGGCGGCCATGGATGTCGAAACGAGTGGCCAGCCGACGGGCGCGCATGGGCTGATTTTGGTTTCGCCCGCTGTCTGGGGCTGGTCGCAAATGCCCTGGGCCTATAGCGCGGCGCTGCGCTTGGCGGCCCTCACGGCCCCTGGGGCGCGGCTGGAGCCCCCCAAAAGCGTGATCGCGCAGGTGACGCCCAGCGATAATCTCGCGCTGCTGCGGCGCATGGGCCGTGATGACAATCTGCTGTTCGAAACGCGCACCGATGCGTTGCTTGGCCTTGTCAATCTGATGCAGCGCGCCAGCGACGCGGCTGAGCATGTGCCGCCCGGCACGCTGTATCTGCTCGGCGCGCGCGATGAGATCATTCCGCCTGCCGTGGCCGAACGCGCCGCCGCGCGTTTGCCACCAAGCGTGCACGTGCTGCGCTATGCCAATGGCTATCATTTGTTGCTGGGGGATGGGCAGGCCGAAACGGTGTGGCGCGACATTCTGGCCCATCTGGCTGGGCCCTCTGTTCCTCTACGGTCTGTTAACAGCCGCTGATTAAGCTGGGTTCCATGGCCAGCCCGCTTGCACTGCTGAAGGATGAACGCGTCGTGCGCTTGCGCACCCGCCTCATCGCGTGGTGGGAAGGCAAGGACATCGAGGCCGAGGGGCCGTTGATGCTGACCGAGGCGGCCATGGCCCCGCCGCCGGCGCGTTCGCCGCGCATCGAGGCGCTGGTGCATTTATGGGGCGAGGGGCGTTTCGGCCCCGCCGAGGCCGGCCAGGAAGCCGATTGGATGGCCGCGTTGGCCGCCAAATCCGATGAGCCCTTGGCCCTGCTGAGCGCAACCGGCGGCGCGCAGCTGAAGGCCATGGCTGGCCAGCGCAAAGGCCGGCTGGAGGCCTATGAATGGCGCGACAGCCAATTTGCACCTTTGACGGAGGCCGCCGCGCGCCTGGAGGGCGTATCGTGCAGTGTGCACCCCTTGGGGATCGACGGGGCCGGGCTCAAGCCGCGTTTGGGCGGCCTGGTCAGCAACGAAGAGCTGGCCTATTGCCCAGATTTGGCGGTGTTCGCCAAGGCCGTGCACAAGGCCCTGAAAAAGGGATCGGGCGCGGTTTTTGAAACCTATTGCACGCAGGCCCTGGATGCCGACTGGAGCGGGGCCTTTTCGGTGGCTGATGCCGAGCCGAAGGTGCGCACTGTTGTGGCGCTGCGCACGGCCTTGACCCAAGCCGGCTTCACCATCCTTTCGGAGGAGGATCGCTCGCGCGCGCTGGCCAATGCCGCCAGGGCGGCCTTTGCGCGCTTCAGTGCCAGCATGCAGGAAAATCCGGCCATGCTGGCCCCGGCCGCCTTGCAGGAATTGGCTTGGGAATCGGAATGCTGGCGCGTGCGGCTCAAACTGCTCGGCAACGGAACGCTGCTGCGTTATCGCTTCGTGACGGTGAAGCCCAAGATCGCGCCGCCGCCTTTGGGCAGCATTTCCCAGGCACGCACAATCGTGGCAGCGCATTGAGCCCGTTTTATTTTCGAAACACATGCGCGCCGGCGGGATCGATGCGCAGGCCAACACGGCTGGAAACCGGTGAGGCCTGGCCGGGCGCGGCCCGCACCCAGATGGCCTCCTTGCCGGCCTGGATCCGCACCAGATCGTGGCTGCCTTGGGGGCGCACGGCGAGAACTTCGGCACCATCGCCCGCCATGAGTTCCAGCGCTTCCTGGCGCACCAGGCCGATGGCATCGGCCCCATCTTCCAGCCCCGGGGCGTTGAGCGGGCCAAAAGCCGTGTGGAAAAGCTGACCGCGCATTTGGCCGGTCAAAATCTGGACGGGCCCGAGCGCCCCGGCCGCTTCCGCCGAGACGGGATGGCGATACACCGCCTGCGGGCTGCCCGCTTGCAGCATCTGGCCATCCTTGATGATGGCCAGATGATCGGCCAGATAAAGCGCCTCCGAGGCGGAATGCGTGACGAAGGCCGTGGTCGCGCCGCTGGCGCTGAGCAAAGCGCGGGTGCGCTCGCGCAGATCGCCGCGCAAGACGGGATCGAGGCTGGAAAACGGCTCATCCAGCAGCAAAACTCGCGGCTGGGGGGCCAAGGCGCGGGCCAAGGCGACGCGCTGCTGCTCCCCACCCGATAGGGTGCCGGGAAACGCATCGGCATAGCGCGCCAGGCCCACATGCTCCAGCCAGCCCAGCGCCTGTTGGCGCTTTTGCCCATGCGCGCCTTGCAGGCCAAAGGCGACATTCTCCCACACGCGCAAATGCGAAAACAGCGCATGATCTTGAAAAACCAAGCCCAATTGGCGTTTTTCGGTGGGAATGGCGCTGTGTGCATCGGTCATCAAGCGCGCATCGAAATGGATCGTGCCGGCCTCCAGCCTCTCCAGCCCCGCGATCAGGCGCAGCAAGGTGGATTTGCCCGAGCCGGACGCGCCCAGGATGGCGGTGATGCGCCCGGCCGGCAACGTCAAGGAGAGATCAAAGATGCCGCCTTGGCCTTGATAGCGCCGGCGAATGCCGGCGAGGGTGATCGATGGCGCGCTCATGCTATTGCATCGTCGGTGAAATCCGAGCCGGATTTCACCGGGCTCGATGCAATACGTGACGGATTTTGCTGGCCTTGGCGGGGAGCGGCCAGCATGCGCCCGGCCAAAGCCAGCGAAAGCGCCCCCGCCAACGTGATCAGCAAAGCCGGGGCAGCGGCCTGGACCAAGCGCTCATCGGCGGCATAAGCGTGGGCCCGAATTGCCAGCGTATCCCAATCCAGAGGGCGCAAGATCAACGTGGCGGGCAATTCTTTGAGGATTTCGACGAATACGATCAAGGCCGCGATGGCCATGCTGGGGTGCACCACGGGCAGATCGAGGCGCAGTGCGCGTCGGATCGGGCCAGCCCCAAGGCTACGCGCCGCGAAATCCTGGCTGGGGCTGATGCGCGCCAGGCCAGCCGTTACGGGGCCGAGGCCCGTCGCGGCAAATCGTGCGCAATACGCCCAAAGCAGGATTCCCAATGATGCCAGCCCGCTTATGCCGCCAATCCAGCCCAGCTTGCGGAAAAAAGCCAAACCAGCCAGCGTGCCCAACGCCATCACCGCCCCCGGCACGGCATAGCCGAGCAGGGAAAAACTGGCCCCCAGCCGCCCGATCGCCCCGCCTTTGCGCGCCAGGATGGCGATGCTGATCGCAAGGGCCAGCGTCAGCCCCGCCCCCAAACCGGCCAGGCTGAGCGAGCGCAGCAAGGGGGCGATCAGCCTGTTCCAATCGCCGTCATCCAGCATTGCGAGGCGGATCAGCCAGCCCAGCGGCAGCGCAGCGGCGAGGCCGATCAATGCGGCGCATGCCAAGGCCGCGGCCAGCCCGGCGCGCCGGGATAGGCGATAGCGCGCCAGTTCGTGCGCACGCTGGGTGCCGGTGGTGGCCAGGCTGCCTTTGCGGCTGCGCTGTTCCAGGCCCAACAAGGCCAAGGCGGCCACGAGCAGGATAGCGGAAAGTTGCAGCGCCAAACCGGGAGAAGACAGCGCATACCAAGCGTGGAACACGCCGGTAGCCAGGCTGGAGGCCCCGAAATAACTGCTGGCCCCGTAATCGGCCAAGGATTCCATGGCCGCCAGGGCGGCACCGGCGGCGATGCCGGGGCGGGCCAAAGGCAAGGTTACGCGCCACAGCACGCGCCAGGGCCCCGCCCCGAGGCTGCGCGCCGCCTCCAAAGCCGCGATGGATCGCCCGGTCAAAGCGGCGCGCGTGGCCAGATAGACATAAGGATAAAAGGCCAAGGCATGGATCAAAGCCGTGCGCGCCTGGTTATCCCAGCCGAGAAAAGCCAGCGCCCCGCCGGGGGCCATCAGCCCGCCATAGGCATAGGCCAACACATAGGCCGGGGCGGCCAAGGGCGCGGCCAGCAGGGCCGCAAACAGTTTGCGCCCCGGAAAAGCGCACAGGCTCACCAGAAGGGCGGATGCCATCCCCAAAAGGGTCGCCGTGCCGGCACCGAACAGCAAAAGCTGGGCGCTGCCCAGCACGGCGCGGATGAGATTGGCATCGAGCCGAAGGCTCTGGCCGGTCAAGCCGGCGTGCAGCGCGCCGATCAGGATGGCGATCATCGGGCCGGTGCACAGCGCGCACGTACCGAGAATGGCGATGGCCAAGAGCGCATCGCTTTGCCAAAACGGCCGCGCCTTCAACGCCAATCAACCGCATCGAAAATGGCCTGTGCCTTGGCTTGATTGGCCCCGAAGGAATCGAGCGGCACGTCGCTTTCCTTGAAACTGCCCAAGGCCAGAACCGGCCCGGCGGCCGGCACATCGGCGCGCACCGGGAATTCATCATTCATCTCGGCGAGAAGCGTTTGCGAGGGTTTGTTCACCAAAAACTCCAGCAGGCGCAAAGCGTTTTCCCGATGAGGGGCGGATTTTGCCAAGCCGGCCCCCGAAACATTGATATGCGTGCCGCCCAAGGCTTGATCGGGAAACACCAATTGCACCTGAGCGGCGGCCTGGCGCTCGCTGGGATCCTTGGAAGAGAGCATGCGCACCAGGTAATAGTGATTGACGATGGCCAAGGAGCAAGCCCCCGCGGCCACGGCCTTGATCTGATCGGTATCGGATCCTTCCGGCTCGCGGGCGAAATTGGCGCGCACCGCTTTGGCCCATTTTTGCGCCGCCTCCGCGCCTTGGCTGGAAATCATCCCCGATAGCAAAGACAGGTTATAGACATTGGTGGAAGAGCGCACGCACACCTTGCCCTTGAAGCGCGGCAAGCCGAGATCGGCATAGGTTTTGACCTCCGCTGCCGCCGCATCGGCTTTGGAAAAGACGATCACGCGCGCCCGCTTGGTCAGGCCGAACCATTTCCCCTCGCTGTCACGCAGCTTGGCGGGTATGGCCGATTCCAGAATCGGCGATCGGACCGGGGCGAGCAGATCGGCGGCCTTGAGTTGAGCCAGATTGCCCGCATCGCTGGTCAAGATGAGATCGGCGGCGCTGGCATCGCCCTCGGCTTTGAGGCGCTCCAGCAATTGGGCCCCTGGTGCCTCCAGCACCCGCACCTTGATACCGGTTTCTGCCTCGAAGCGCTGGTAAAGCACGCCGTCGGCATCGTAATGGCGCCCGGAATAGACATTGACGACCGCCTCGTTTTGCCCCGCCGGCTTGCTCGTCGCATCCGGGGTGGGTGCTGGCGCGGAACAGGCGCACAGCAAGGAGACAATCGCCCATAAAACGGGCCAACGCACAGCCATGGCTGCTCCTGCAATTAAGAATAGTTCTCATCAATGAGCCTGCGGGCCGGGATCGTCAAGCCCAGGCTTCCCCCTGCCCCAAGCCTAAAAACGGCCAATCCGGTGAAAAACTCGGGGCGAAGCGCTTGACGCGCTGCCGCGCGCATAAGATTGTCCAGGCCCTTCGGGCGCGTAGCTCAGTGGTAGAGCACTGTCTTCACACGGCAGGGGTCGCAGGTTCGAACCCTGCCGCGCCCACCATTTTTGTTTGCGCTTTGCCGCCCACCAACCCAAAGCGCGGGTTC
>CAZAGL010000088.1:0-8213 GCA_964484435.1 uncultured Caulobacteraceae bacterium | reverse complement strand
TCGGGCACAAAACCGCAAGGACACTTTTGTTGAAAATGCGCTGATAGGGGCGGCGTAGGCGGGGCGGTTCCCCCGGCGAGCCGGCCCGACGCCGCCAGGACGCAAAGCGGCCGCACAGGCGGGAATTATGTTTACGCAGGTAAATTTTGAAAGCGTGGCGGGGCGCTTTTTCGTCCCTGGTGCGTTGCGCCGTTCGCCCGATGCGCCGCATCGCGCTTCGCGCCGCGCCTTCCAGGCCCGAAAAATCACCGCCGTCGCGACCCGCGCGACTTCTTCAGCAGCCTGCTAAAGCAAGATCCAGGTGGCCAGGCCCAAAAAGGATAAAAACCCGATCAGATCCGTGGCCCAAGTCACGAACACCGAAGAGGCGACGGCCGGATCGGCCCCCATTCGGCGCAGACCCAAGGGAACCAAGGCCCCGATCAAGCCCGCGCAAGTCAGATTGGCCAGCACGGCCAGGCCGATGGCCAGCGCCAAGCCCGCGCTGTGAAACCAGAAGCCGGCCACGCTGCTCAACAACAAAGCCACCAAGAGCCCGTTCAGCGCCCCGGTGAGCACTTCGCGCCCCACGAAACGGGAGGCATTGAAATTGGTTAAATCGCGCGCGGCGATGGCCCGCACGGAAATCGCCAAGGTTTGCGTGCCGGCATTGCCGCCCAAGGAGGCCACGATGGGCATCAGCACGGCCAAAGCCACCAATTTCTCGATCGAGCCCTCAAAGCCGGCGATGACGCTGGAAGCGGTCAAGGCCGTGAACAGATTGAGTAAGAGCCAAGGCAAACGCGAGCGCATCGAGCGCAGCACCGAATCGGCCATGCCCGCCCCGGTCACGCCCGAAAGCTTGAGCAAATCCTCAGTGCCCTCTTCCTGGATCACGGTGACGATATCTTCCACCGTCATCATGCCGGTGAGGCGCCCGGCATGATCCACCACCGGGGCCGAAACGAGATGATAGCGCTGGAAGGCGAAGGCCACCTCCTCTTGATCCATTTCCGGGCGAGCCAGGAATTGCATCGGGGCCATCAGCTGGGCCAAAGGGCGCTCGCGCGGGGTGCGCAGCATGGTGGACAGCGCCGCCGAGCCGATCGGGCGAAAAGCCGGATCCACCACATAAATTTCGTAAAACCGATCGGGCAGGGAATCGGCCATGGCGCGCAGATGATCGATCGTCTGCCCCACCGTCCAGAATTCGGGCGCGGCCACGAATTCGCGCTGCATGAGGCGCCCGGCGGTTTCCTCATCGAAGGAGAGGCCGCTTTCCACCGCCGCGCGCACATCATCGGGGGCCGCGGCCAGCACTTCTTCGAGCCGCTCTTCCTCCATATCCGATGCGACCAGCGCGGCATCATCGGTATCGAGTTCGGAAAGCGCCCGCGAGACATAATCGGCCGGCAACAGGGCCAAAACGGCCTCGCGCTTTTCCATGACCAATTCGGGCAAGAATTCGGGATTCAATTCCTGGCCGATCAACCGCACGACATGGCGCAGCGAATCGCCCGGCAGCATTTCCAGCACGTCGGCCAGATCGGCCGGGTGCAGCGCGATCAGCAGCCGGCGCAGCAAAGGCCCATCGCGATCCCCGGCCGCCCCGATGACCGAGGCCAGGAAATGTGGATCCAGCCGGAAAGGCGCGCTGGCGGCTTCGGGATCCGTCAGGTGCATGGCTCAAACCCCGCAAGAGCATCGGGCGCACCCGCGCCGGCCGCTTTGCGCCTACACCCGCTCTTTCACATTGGTAAAGCGAATTTTGGGATTTTTCTCGGCCACATAGCTGACTTCCCAGGCGCTCTTGGCCATAAAAACCGGCGCGCCATCCAAATCCTCGGCGATCTGGTTTTTGGATTTTTCAACAAACGCTTCGAGATCGGCACGCTCCCCGCTGCTGACCCAGCGCGCCGCCTGATAGGGGCTTTGTTCAAACAGCACATCGAGGCCGTATTCGGCCCGCACCCGTTCTTCCAGCACATCGAATTGCAAGGCCCCCACCGCGCCGATGATCGCATCCGCGCCCAGAACCGGGCGGAACACTTGCGTCACTCCCTCTTCGGCCAGGCCATCCAACGCTTTTTTCAAATGCTTTTGCTTCAGCGGATCGCGCACCCGGCAGCGGCGCAGGATTTCCGGCGCGAAATTGGGAATGCCCTTGAAGGCGATGGAGCCGCTCTGCGAGAGGCTGTCGCCCACACGCAGCACGCCATGATTGGGCAGGCCGATGACATCGCCAGGGAAGGCCTCCTCGGCGATTTCGCGCTCCTGCGCCAAAAACATCATTGGATTGTGCACATGCATGGATCGGCCATTGGCGGTTTTCAGCGTCATGCCGCGCTGGAAACGCCCCGAACAGATTCGGAAAAACGCCACCCGATCCCGGTGCTTGGGATCCATATTGGCTTGGATTTTGAACACGAAGCCGCTGACTTCCTCGGCCGCGGGCAAAACCGGCGCGCCATTATTGGCCAAAGCCTGGGCGCGCGGCGGCGGAGCCAAGCTGGCCAGCCCATCGAGCAATTGCGCCACGCCAAAGCGGCGCAGCGCCGAACCGAAGAAAACCGGCGTCAAATGCCCCTCGCGATAGGCTTGCAGGCTAAAGGGCGCGAGCGCCTCACGCGCCAGCTGCGCGGTTTCGGCCAATTCCTCAGCCTCGTCGCCGCTCAACCATTGCGCCAGGGAATTGGCTCCCATCGGGATGGGCGAGGGGCGCTGGAATTCCTCGCCCGGCTCTGGTCGCTTGAACGGAATGAAGGCATTCGCCTCAAGATCCATGATCCCACGAAAGCGCTGGCCAGAGCCGGCAGGCCATTGCATGGGCGCGGGTTCCAACGCCAGGCGCTCCCGGATTTCATCCAGCAGCGCAAAGGGATCTTGGGCCTCGCGGTCCATCTTATTGATGAAGGTGAGGATGGGGATGTCGCGCAGCCGGCACACTTCGAACAATTTCAGGGTTTGCGGCTCGATGCCCTTGGCCGCATCCAGCACCATGACGGCGCTGTCGGCAGCGGTCAGCGTGCGATAGGTATCCTCCGAAAAATCCTCGTGGCCGGGTGTATCAAGCAGATTGATCACGCAGTTTTCGTGCTCGAAGGTCATCACCGAGGCGGAAACGGAAATTCCGCGCTCGCGCTCGATTTTCATCCAGTCCGAGCGGGTGCGCCGGGCCTCACCGCGCGCACGCACGGCCCCGGCCGCGCGAATGGCCCCGCCGGCCAGCAGCAGGTTTTCCGTCAGCGTGGTTTTTCCGGCATCGGGGTGGGAAATGATGGCGAAGGTGCGCCGGCGCGCGCCCTGGAAGCCCGGATCGATTGCGTTCATGCTAAGCGTGTAGGGCCGATCGCTTGGCTTTGGAAGGCGGACCCGCGCCTGAGCCTCAATCAATTGCCCGAAGCGCGCCTTTCACCTGTTTGGCTTGGCCGGCCGGCCGTTCTGAGCTAATCAAGCCAGCTGCCATTGGGGGGCGACATGACCGATGTGTTCGTATCCTACGCCCGCGATGATCAGGCCAAGGCGCAGGCCATCGCCAAAGCGCTGGAAGCGCGCGGCTTTGATGTGTGGTGGGATCCGCAATTGCTGCCCGGCGAAAGCTATGCCAGCAAAATCCAGGGCGTGCTGGAATCGGCCAAGGCGGTTTTGGTTTTGTGGTCCACCCATTCGGTTGAGAGCCCCTGGGTCCTGGACGAAGCCGGCATGGGCCGCTCTCGCGCCGCTTTGGTGCCGGTACTGATCGATGCGGTGGAGCCGCCCATCGGCTTTCGCCAATTGCAGGCCGAAAACCTGATCCAATGGCCGGCCCTCGAGGCGCAGGCCAATTTCGAGCGCGTGGTCAAGGCGCTGGAGCAATTGCGCGGGCGCGCCGCCGATCCACCCCGCAAAGGCACAAGGCAGGGTGGCGATGCCCTCTCCTCGCCGGGCACGCGCCCGCTGACCCGCCCCAGCGGCGTGCTGATCTCCTGCTATCTCGGCATCGCGCTCGGGCTGGTTTGGGGCTCTGTCGATTTCGAAAGCGCCAAGCCCAGCACGAACAGCGTGCCCGAGGCCCTGGCCATGGGGGCCTTTTTGGGCATCATGTTCATCGCGCCGATTTTGATGCTGTCGCGCTGGCTGGCGGCCTTGGGCGCGCGCCGTTGGGGCCGCGTTCCGCAGCGCTTTTTCAGCCCAACTTTTTCCATGCTGCTAGGGCTTTCGGCGCTGGCCGGCTTTGGCCTCACACTCTTTGCCGACAAGGCCGATGGCGTGGGCCCAACTTTGACATTCCTGGTCGGAGCCCTGCTGACCTTGCCCGTTTTTTCCTTCGGCTATTTCCTGATCAGCCAATTCAGCAAAAAACCGGCGGCCGCGCGCATCACCAATCTTCCCTGGACCCCATTTGAAAAGTTTGGCGGCATCGGGGTGGGCCTTGTTCTTTTCGCGGCATTCGTTGTGGCCGGAATAACGAGCAATGAAGAGAAGAAAGAAGGAACGGTGCCCGATGCAATCGCCGACATCTCCGAGCCATATGGCCTGACCGCCAAGGAAGTGGCCGTGCTGCCGCTCAACGATCTGATCAACACGGCCCTGCAGCGCACCAGCCTGGAGGCGATCGAGCGCGGGGCATCGAACGGCGATGGCCTGGGCCAGGCCCTGCTGTGCGCGGCCTATGATCAGGGTGTCGGCGTCGAAGCCAGCGCCGAAACGGCCCGCCGCTGGTGCGAAAGCGGATCCAAAACGGGCTCGCATCTGGCCGGCTACGCATTGAGTACGATCGTGCGGGCCGGGACCAGCACGTTTGCCGCCGATGAAACCCAGGCCGATGCCCTGCTCCTGGCTGCAGCCGATGGCGGGGATGCGCGCGCCCAATACGAAATCGGCTGGCGCAATGTCACACCGGAAGGAGCCGATGCCGCGCAGATTGAAACCGGCCTGCGCTATACCCGCTTCGCCGCCGAGCAAGGCTTTCAAAGCGCCCAGTTCAATCTGGCCTGGCTCTATGAAAACGGCAAAGGCGTGCCGCAAGATTATGCCACCGCTATGCTCTGGTATCAAAAGCTGGCCGATGAGGATTCCCCCGTCGGCCTGCGCGGCCTGGGTTGGATGAAAATGCAGGGCTGGGGCGGGCCGCAGGATTTCACCGGGGCGCGCGAGCTGCTGACCAAAGCCTCCGAAAAGGGCGATGGCAATGCCAGCGCTTTGCTCGCGTCCCTGCACGAAGAAGGCAAAGGCGGAGATGCCAATCTGGATGAAGCCGTGCGGCTTTATCGGCTGGCGATCCAGCAAGGCTTCAGCGACGCGCAAGCCAATCTGACGCGCCTAGGCTTTGCCCCATCGGAACCGCCGCCGCAATGACGCGTGGCCCAGCAGGCTGCGGGCTTAGCCGCGCCGCAGCGCCCGCAAAGCGTTTAGGATGTCTTCTGGCTCCATGCGCAGGCGATAATCAGGATTGACATCGCGGGCCGCGATCACCCCATCGCTGGCCACCACCAGGGTGGCCGGGATCGGCAACAGCCAAGAGGAATTGCCGCAATAGGTGGCGATATTCCAGCCCGCATCCATGATCATTTCGGCCATGGCATCATCGACCCAAATGGCCAGATTGAGCGTGCTGGCATAGGCCGCATCCATATCCGTGAGGATGGGGAAGGCGGCCCCGGCGCTGGCCTGCATGCGCCGCGTATAGCGCCGGCTCTCGGGGGTGATAACAACGATCTTACCGCCCAATTCCTCGATGGCCTGCTCCATGGCGGCGATGGCCGCAGCGTGCAGCTGGCAATAGGGGCACCAATGCCCGCGCATGAATACGATCACCGCCGGCCCATCGGCAGTGAGCGAAGCCAGATCGACGAGATTGCCCTTTTGATCCGGCAGCATGAAATTGGGCAGGATATCGCCCACTTTCGGGGCATTTGCTCCCGCCTCGGCCCGCTGCAACCTGCGGATGAAGTCGGCCGCGCCCTCGGCGATGTCGGGATTGATCGATCCCACCTTTTCGGCCAGCGAGCGCAAGCGGACATGCAGCGGCTCTCTGGAGGCCAAAGCCTCTTCGGCCGCACATTCTATCGCCTTGATCGTATCAAACGCTTGAGACATCCCGCACCAATCAACAAAACAGCCCAGTCTGGCAACACGCCATCCACCCAATCCTGAACCCAGGAGAAACTAACACCCGTTTCCAAACATACCGATAATGGACGATTTTTCCGTAAATAGCGCCATGGGGCCATTTATCGATCCGATCGCCTGGATTACCCCAATCCCCCTCTTTCCAATGCCCCGCTAAATCGCACTGAGCCTTTAGGCTGCGCCGAAAATTCAGCGTCACCAACGATTAAGCCGCCAAGCGCGCGGCCTGCCCGCATCAAAGACGCCGGAAACATCGGAACCAGGATTCCCTACCTCCTAAGCTCAAGCCCAGGCAAATCCAGCAGGACTCATCGAATGGTGTTCTGCCTTCTCTTGCGCTCACCAAGATGTTATAATTGTTGAGTGCCGTCCAATGTCGTCACTGCATGAAGGCCATGCATTGGTCATGGATGGGCGCGCCATCCATCGAACACGACTGCCCTCTCGACGGGCGGGGCCGGCCATGCTTGGGTTTGGAGCATGCAGGATTTGATCCTATCCCTCGATCAGGGCACAACCTCAACGCGCGCCATCGTTTTTGATGCGGGCCTGCGCGCCATCGCCAGCGCGCAAATCCCGCTGGCCCAGCATTATCCGCATCCGGGCTGGGTGGAACACGATCTGGAGGAGATCTGGCGCGCGGCCCTGGAGGTTTGCCGCCAGGCCATCGAGGCCGTGGGCGGGCCAAAACGCATCGCCGCCATCGGAATCACCAATCAGCGCGAAACCACCGCCATCTGGGATCGGCGCAGCGGCGCGGCCTTGCACCGGGCCATTGTCTGGCAAGATCGCCGCACCGCGGCCCAATGCGATGGCCTGCGTGCCCAGGAAACCTGGGTGCAAAGCCAATCGGGCTTATTGCTCGATCCTTATTTCTCGGCCACCAAAATGGCTTGGCTGCTCGATCACATTCCGGGGGCGCGACAGTGCGCCGAGCAAGGCGAGATCGCCCTCGGCACGATCGATGCCTTTTTGGTCTGGCGCCTCACGGGGGGAAGGGTCCTGGCCACCGACCCATCCAACGCCTCGCGCACCAGCCTGCTTTCCCTGGAAAGCCTGGATTGGAGCCCGGATCTGGGCAAGCTGTTTGGCATCCCGCTCGCGGCCTTGCCCAGCCTTGCGCCCAGCGCCGGCTTGCTGGGCGAAACCGATCCTGGCCTGTTCGGCGCGGCTTTGCCCATCGCCGGAATAGCCGGTGATCAACAGGCCGCCTTGATCGGCCATGCCTGTTTTCGGGCTGGGGAGGCCAAGGCTACCTTCGGCACCGGCTGCTTTTTACTGGCACATACGGGGGATCGGCCACGGCCCTCGCGCCAGCGTCTATTGACCAGCGTTGGCTATCGCCAGCCTTCAACGCGCGCCTATGTGATGGAAGGATCGATCTTTTCTTCGGGGGCCAGCATGCAATGGCTGCGCGACGGCCTTGGCCTGCTTGGCAATGTCCAGGAAAGCGAGGCGATCGCCGCGGCTTTGCCCGATAATGGCGGGGTGTATCTGGTGCCGGCCTTCACAGGGCTGGGCGCACCGCAATGGGAGGCCAATGCCCGCGGCGGGGTTTTTGGGCTGACCCGCGATACGCGCGCCGCGCATCTGGTGCGCGCCGGGCTAGAGGCCTGCGCCTTCCAGGCGCACGATTTGATCCAGTCCTTTGCCGCCGATGGCGCGGCGATCGCTGAGCCGCTGCGCGTCGATGGCGGCCTCAGCGGCAATTCCTGGGCCATGCAATTCCTGGCCGACATCCTCGACATGGAGATCGAACGGCCCGCTTTTCAGGAAATGACGGCTTTGGGCGCGGCGAGGCTGGCCATGGTCGGGGCGGGCCTGGCCCCCCGGCTGGAGGATACGCCAGATAATGGCTTGGCAGCGCGCCGGTTCGAGCCCAAACTGGGCCAAAGCGCCCGTATTGCTTTGCTTGCCGGCTGGCAGGCGGCTGTGGCGGGCGTGCTCTCCCATGCACGCCCTTGATGAGAAGGCCTCCTTGATGAAGTGTTTGAACGCCCTGGGCCTCGGTTTCGCGGCCCTGATCGCCCTTTCCGGCTTCGCCCGCGCCGCGACCATGGCCGAAGTGATCGCCGCCAGCAGCCCCAAGGAATGGCGCGCCATCGATCCCAAAACCAGCCTGA
>CAZAGL010000087.1:0-8267 GCA_964484435.1 uncultured Caulobacteraceae bacterium | reverse complement strand
CTAGGGAAATCGAATTTTTGAGTTATTCAGCGCTGGCCACGGCGCTGCGCAGCGCGTCCATGGTCAAGGTCTCGCCTGCATAAGTGACATAGTCCTGGCCGGTGGCATCGGTCTGGATCGTCAACGCCCCTTCCGAGGAGCCAACGATGGTGAAGGCCCCATCCGGGCTGCCATCGAGGAACAGCACCCCTTCGCTATTGACGAACAATTGCGGGGAGCCGGCCACCACCTCACTCACGGGGATGCGGGCGCTGGTGACAGCCCCACCCGGCACATTGACCGTGACCTCCACGCCGGGCGCGCCTTTGAGCACGCTTTCCACGCGCATGGTGTATTGCGTGACAGCCGCGCCGGCGATCATCTGCGCGCGCACGCCCGTCACCTTGCCGGCCACGATGGAATCGGAATCGGCCGCCAGCGCCTTGATATCGGCGTGGCGCGCGGATTTCTCCGCCAAAGCGGGTGCCGTGCTGGCCAGGATCGCCAAAACGGCGATCGCAGCGGATTGGATGCTCAAGCTTTTCAATTTTCCCTCCCGAAACACTGCAATGGCCTCGCGAACGCTTTCGCGATGGCATTGCAGAGATAGCACGCTCGCCGGCCCAAGATGGGCATGAGATGATCGGGCCAGCAAAACGCCGAGCCAAAGGGCACCTGCGCCATGATCCGCGATCACCACATTGCGGCAGAAAGGAGGCTCGCCAGGAAATCGAGTTTGTAAAGCCGTAAAGCTGAACCAACAGCAGCCGCCAGAACCAAATTGGGCAACCTGCTATAGCCCCTTGACGATCTCATCCGTCATCTTCTTCGCATCCGCGAACAGCATCATCGTGTTCTCGCGGAAGAACAATTCGTTCTCCACGCCGGCATAGCCAGAGCCCATCGAGCGCTTGACGAACAACACCGTCTTGGCCTTTTCCACTTCCAAAATCGGCATGCCGTAAATAGCGCTGGATTTATCCGTCTTGGCGGCAGGATTGGTTACATCATTGGCACCGATGACATAAACAACATCGGCCTGCGAGAATTCATTGTTGATGTCTTCCAGTTCAAACACTTCATCATAGGGCACCTGCGCCTCGGCCAGCAGCACATTCATATGCCCCGGCATGCGCCCGGCGACCGGGTGGATGGCGTATTTCACCTCCACGCCCTCGGCTTTCAGCTTGTCGCACATTTCCTTGAGGCTGTGCTGGGCCTGCGCCACCGCCATGCCATAGCCGGGCACGATGATCACCTTGGAGGCGTTCTTCATGATGAAAGCCGCGTCATCGGCGCTGCCATGCTTGACGGGGCGGGTTTCCTTGACCCCACCCATTGCCGCCGTCTCGCCGCCGAATCCACCGAGGATGACCGAGAAGAAGCTGCGATTCATGCCCTTGCACATGATATAACTGAGGATGGCCCCGGACGAGCCGACCAGCGCCCCGGTGATGATCAGTGCCACATTTTCCAACGTGAAGCCCAGCGCGGCTGCCGCCCAGCCCGAATAGCTGTTGAGCATGGATACGACGACCGGCATATCCGCCCCGCCGATCGGCACGATCAGCAGCACGCCGAGCGCCAGGGAAATGGCCAAAATCGCCCAAAACGGCCAGGCTTCAACGCCCTCGATGCGCACCAGATAGATGATCAGGCCCAGCAGCGCGAGGCCAAGCCCGCTGTTGAGCCCATGGCGCCCAGGCAGTAGGATCGGCGCGCCGGACATATTGCCGTTCAGCTTGGCAAAGGCGATCACGGAGCCGGTGAAGGTCACCGCGCCGATGGCCGCGCCCAGCGAAAGCTCGATCAAAGAAATGCCCTTGATCCCCGAAACCGGCAGATTGATGTCAAAGGCCGTCGGCGAATAAAAGGCCGCCACCGCCACGGCCACGGCCGCCAGGCCCACCAGGCTGTGAAAGGCGGCCACCAATTGCGGCATTTGCGTCATCTGGATGCGCCGCGCGGCGATCGCCCCGATCGCGCCGCCCACCAGAACACCGCCCCCGATAAAGCCAAGTGTGATGGCATCCAGCGGGATCAGCGCCAGCGTCACGCCGACAGCCAGCGCCATGCCGATCATGCCGTATTGATTGCCCCGCCGGCTGGTTTCCGGGCTGGACAGCCCGCGCAGCGCCAGGATGAACAACACACCGCAAACCAGATACAGGGCAGCAGCCAAATTCGCGGACATGCCGCCTCCTTCCAGCCATGATTGCAAAGAGGCAAGCCGATAAGCGGCCCGTTCGTCAAGCTTTTGCTTGCGATCAGGCCCGGGGGCCGCGCGGGCGCAGGCTGGCATTGGCCAGCAAACCCGTGCCCAGGAAGGTGGCCAAGACGGAGGTGGTGCAATCGAACAGGCGCACGCCGCCGGTGTAAAACCGCCCCGCCACCAGCAAAACCAGCGCGCAGATCAGGCAGACCAGCATGGCCATGCGATCATTGCGCCGGCGCTCGGCCATGGCCGCGACCAAGGCGACGATGGCCCCGGCCAAATAGCCCATGCGGATCCAATCGGGCAGCGGCATCAGCCGCCCGCCGCGACCGGGCAGCGGCCGGCCGGCGCGCCAACGAGTTGCGGGTTCCAATATTTGGTAGCCGCGAACACATCGCAGCGGCGCGCCTCCGGCACGGCCGGATCGGCGAACAAATCCTTGGCCACGCGCTGCAAGCTCTCTTGATCCGGGATCATGCGCACGCCCCCGCCTTGCGCGGTATCCAGCACCAAGAGCTTGGGCGCAGCCGCGGAACTGGACCAGGGCACCCAGGCGGGCTGCTTGCCATCGACGCCCTGGCCCGGCTCGCCACTGGCGGCGAAATGGGCCCAATAGCTCATCATGGCATCCGAAAGCGCCAGCCGGCCCGGCGCATTAGCCGGGGTGAAGGCAAAGCGATCGAGCGCGCCAAGATGCGTGAAGCGGCCGAACACGAAGGGGATTTCCATGGAATGGGCGGCCCCGATCAACTCATCGAGACGGGATACGAACACCCGCCCCTCTTCGTCCCAGTCAAAGCGATAGGCCCACACCTTGGAATGGCCGCCGGCAACCATGGCATTGGCCGGCTCATCCACCGCCGAGGCCCGCCAGGCCCGGCTTTGGTAATCCGAGAGGCGCTCGAAAAACACGCGGTCGCGGGCCACTGGAAAGCGGCCATAGGCCATCTTGACCAATTGCGGCTGCAGCAAATTGAAAAAGCGGGCCTCATCGCGATTGGTGCCGGTGATCACCGGCACCAAATTGTATTGGGTCGGATCGGCAAGCGCGGCCAGCATGCCCCCGGCCGGCAGCACGATGCCATCGGCGATCACCCGCGGCGGATCGAAATCGCGCTGCTTGGTGGAATAGGCCGCGAACAAGGTCTTGACGGGCAAAGCGCGCAGCTTTTCCCCAGTCACGCCCAAGGGCAGCAATTTGGCGGCGATGGCCCGGCCCGAATCCGGGCGATCGCCCTCCAGCCCCTCGGCCTTGGCCAGGGACACCGTCTGGAATGAGCCCGATTGGATGATGGCGCGATGGAACAGCCCCTTGGCCATGGGGCTGACCAGCAGCGCCGCGACATTATGCCCGCCCGCGCTTTCGCCAAACACCGTCACCCTTTGCGCATCCCCGCCAAAGGCCCCGATCTCGTCGCGGATCCATTCCAGCGCCCGGATCTGATCGAGCGTGCCGAAATTGGGCGAGGCATCCTGCGGCAAACTGCCCCCCGCGCGGATGGCCTCATGGGCGAACCAGCCCAAAAAGCCGAAGCGATATTGCACCACCACGACAACGACCTTCTGGCGCGCGGCCAAAGCCGAGGCGTCATACTGCTCGGCCCGGCCCCAGACATTCGAGCCGCCATGGATCCACATCATCACCGGCAGGCGCGCGCCGGCGGCCTCCTGCGCGCTCAAGGCCGGGGCATAGATATCGAGGTAGAGGCAATCTTCCTGCCCCACGATCTCGCCATAGCGCTTGGGATTGACGCCATCGAGCGCGTTGAGCACCTGCGGGCACCAGGGCGCGGGCTTCAGCGCCTCGCGCCGCGCGGCCCAGGCCAATGGCGGGCGCGGCGCGCGCCAGCGCAAATCCCCCACGGGCGGCGCGGCGAAGGGAATGGCCCGCCAGGCATAAGCCCCGCCCGATGCATAGCCGATCACCTCCCCGCCCGAGACGCGGCGCAGGCTGGCTGGCTCGGCCACATGAGCCGGGGCGGGTTCGGGCTTTTTGCCCGCGCAGGCGGCCAGCAGCATCAGGCAGCAAATCATCAGAGCGCGGCGCATGG
Organism: uncultured Caulobacteraceae bacterium; assembly: GCA_964484435.1. Lineage (GTDB taxonomy): Bacteria > Pseudomonadota > Alphaproteobacteria > Caulobacterales > Aquidulcibacteraceae. The sequence continues at coordinate 4,022 of CAZAGL010000087.1, read as the reverse complement.
CTTCCCCCTTGAGGCCTCTCTTGGGGGCCCATCTTGGATGCGCATCCTTACCGAGCCGGCCCCCGTATTGGCAAGCCGCGCGCGCGCCATCGACGTGACGCACGCGCGTGAGGGCGCTATGTGCCCGCATGACCCGCAAAGAATTGATCACCTTGGCACCCGAGGAGCGCTTGGCCCTCATCTCCATGCTCTGGGACAGCCTGCGCGAGAGCGCGCCCTTGCCCGAGGCACAGGCGAACGAGCTGTCCCACCGCCTGCGCGCCTTCGACCAGGATCGCGCCGATGGCCTTCCATGGGAAGCGTTCAAGGACCAACTGGGTTAGTGGCGCGGGCTCTGTTTCTGCCGGCGGCGCGCCGCGACGTCATCGAGACAAGCGATTGGTATACCGCACGTTTCGCCGGGCTCAGCGCGCAATTCATCGCCGAAATTGACCGGCAAGTCCTGCGCATCGCGAGTGCCCTCACCCAGTTTCAGATGGTCTCGGCCGATATCCGCCGCGCCCTGCTGCGCCGGTCTACGCACTCTGGTAATGACCAACAGCTCTCGTTCGGTGCAAAATGGAATGTAAATCGCCACAGACTCGTACTCTTTGGAAACGATCGGTTCAGCCATAGCGCCCCACCAATAGCTTGACAGCAACCAGCGAGCGCGCTTCCCTCACCATCACGTCGAAGGGTTGCACGAGACAACGCTCGGGGCTGGGTATGACGACACCGACATTTGAATATTGGCAGCCTGGCACCGGCGAGGAGCGCCAACTCCGCATCTTCATCAGCCATCGCTATGGGAGCGATCAAGCGCTGTATGACGAAGTCATCACCGCGGTCGAGAAAAACGGGTTTTCTGTCCAAGACATTTCGCTCTCGGTGGCGCAGGTTTTGGCCGGCCCGCGTGGGGGTAAGCTGCCCGAGATGAAAGTCCAGGCCGAAATCGCGGCCCGCATTTACACAAGCGATATCGTGATCGCGCCCGGCCGGCCCGCAATATCCCGATCCGCTTGGGTCACCTGGGAAGTGCAGCTTGCGGCAATCGGCTATGGCATCCCAATCTTGTTCGTCATCCAACAAAATCAGATACGACAGTCGCGGCTCGTCGCCGAGATTGCCGATCTCAAATTGCCGCACCGCGCCTGCAAGCCAAACATCCACGAGATTGCCCGTAATGTGGCGGAGCTTGTAAAGAATTCCCGGCCCATCTCGTCCATGCGGCGCGAGGAACCCGATAATTCGATCCATTTTCGCGGACCCACCCGCGCGGCACTCGATGAGGTCCTGAGAAAGCATCCATTCCGGCCGCGGCTTCCACCCGCACCGCCGCACTCCCAGCCGCCGCCCAAACGCCCGTTTTGGGGATTCCTTCAGCCTCCCCCGGAGTGACATTAAGCCCCTCCCCATTTGCCACACCGCCGCGCGCGCGCTACACGCTCGGCATGTCGCAAACGCCCAATCGCCCCGATGTCGCGCAGCTCAGCTTTGAACAGGCGCTGGGGGAGCTTGAAAAGATCGTCTCCCAGCTCGAACGCGGCGATGTGGCGCTGGAAGACAGCATTCGCATGTATGAGCGCGGGGCCGCCCTCAAGGCCCATTGCGAGGCCAAGCTCAAAGAAGCCCAGCTCAAGGTCGAGGCCATCGTGATGGGGCCGGACGGGCCCGAACTCGCACCCGCCAAGCTAGACAGGCCAAGCCAAACACCGCAATAGCACGCAGAAAATGCGCAAAAAAAGCCCCAGGGGGTTAACCCTGGGGCGTAAGGCATAGGGAGGAAACGCCCAAAAGGGCGGGAGCAGCACCGACGCGACGCTGCAACGCACCAAAAATACGCTGCGCCGCAAAATAATCAAGGGCTTTCCGCGCGTGGCGCGCTGCAAATCGCGACAAACGACACGATATATAACCTGATTTCCTACACTTAGACAAAAAAATTGAAATTTTGCAGCGCCCCGCTTGCCTGCGCCAGCCGGCAACCCGGATTGGCCTTTGCAGTTCTGGCGCAAGCCTTGCTTGCCTTTTTGGCTTCGCACGTGCGAGACAGCCGCTGAACCATTCGGAAACCCGTGTATGATTGTTGAATTGCGTAACATTGCCATCATCGCCCATGTCGATCATGGCAAAACCACCCTCGTGGATCAGATGCTCTCCCAGGGCAGCGTGTTCCGCGATAACGAAGCGCGCCAAGAGCGGGCCATGGATTCCAACGCCCAAGAGCGCGAGCGCGGCATCACCATCCTGGCCAAGCCGACCTCGATCACCTGGGGCGATGCCCGGATCAATGTGGTCGATACGCCCGGCCACGCCGATTTCGGCGGAGAGGTTGAGCGCATTCTGTCCATGGTCGATGGCTGCGCGCTGCTGGTCGATGCCGAAGAAGGCCCCATGCCGCAAACCAAATTCGTGCTGACCAAGGCGCTGCGCCTGGGCCTGCGCCCCATCGTCATCCTCAACAAGGTCGATCGGCCCAACGCCCAGCCGGATTCCGTGCTCAATGAGGTGTTTGATCTCTTTGCGGCCTTGGGCGCAACCGATGAACAGCTCGATTTTCCGGCGCTTTACGCCTCCGGCAAAGAGGGCTGGGCCAAGCGCGCCATGAGCGATGCGCGCACCGATCTCGCGCCCCTGTTCGATCTCATCCTCCAGCATGTGCCCCCGCCCGAACCACGCCAGCGCTTAAGCGAGCCGTTCGCCATGCTGGTCACCATGCTCGATAGCGATCCCTTTTTGGGCCGCACGCTCACCGGGCGCATCGAAGCCGGGCGCGTCGAGGTCGGGGATCATGTCAAGGCCATGACGCGCGAGGGCAAGGAGATCGTCAAGGGCCGCCTATCCAAGCTGCTGGCCTATCGCGGCCTCAAGCGCGTGCCGGTGGAAAGCGCCGAAGCGGGCGATATCATCGCCATCGCCGGCCTCGAAGAGCCGACAGTCGGCGATACCATTTCCGCGATCGAGGTGGCGCAGGCCATCCCCGCCCCGCCGATCGATCCGCCCACTTTGTCGATCATCGTCACCATCAATGATAGCCCGCTGGCCGGGCGAGAGGGCGATAAGGTGCAATCGCGCGTCATCCGCCAGCGGCTCATGCAGCAGGTCGAGGGCGATGTGGCCATCCAGGTGCGCGAGACCGAGGACAAGGATGCCTTCGAAGTGGCCGGGCGCGGGGAATTGCAGCTTGGCGTGCTGCTGGAAACGCTGCGCCGCGAGGGCTTCGAGCTTTCGGTTTCGCGCCCGCAAGTGCGCGTGCGCCTCGATGAGGCCAGCGGGGCCAAGCTGGAGCCCGTGGAAGAGATCGTCATCGATGTCGATGATCAATATACCGGCGCGGTGATCGAGAAGATGTCGCTGCGCAAAGCGGAAATGATCGAAATGAAGCCCTCGGGCGGGGACAAGACGCGCCTAGTTTTCCACGCCCCGACGCGCGGGATGGTCGGCTATCACGGCGAATTCTTGACCGATACGCGCGGTTCGGGCGTCATGAACCGCTTGTTCCATTCCTGGCAGCCGGTGAAGGGCGAAACGCCCAGCCGGCGCCATGGGGCGCTGGTTTCCAACGAGATCGGGGAATCGGTGGCCTTCGCGCTGTGGAATCTCGAAGATCGCGGCACCATGTTCATCGAGCCGGGCGAGGCCGTCTATGAAGGCATGATTATCGGGGAAAATTCCCGCGCGGAAGATCTCGATGTCAATCCGCTGAAGGGCAAGAAACTCACCAATGTCCGGGCCAGCGGCAAGGATGAGGCCGTGCGCCTGACACCGCCGCGCCGCCTGACGCTGGAACAGGCCATCGCCTGGATCGATGATGACGAATTGGTGGAAATCACCCCCAAAAGCGTGCGCATGCGCAAGCGCTATCTCGATCCCAACGAGCGCAAGCGCCATGCCAAGGCCAAAGCCGGTTAGGCCCGTTCCCGATTTGCCTCAGTCAGGTCAAATCGGGTGAATCCGCTCTGATTTAATCGATTAGACCCGTTCTTGTCCGAAAACCGCGTCTGCAAGTTCAACCGGTCAGCGCAACGGCTTGGGCGAACATA
>CAZAGL010000086.1:0-8395 GCA_964484435.1 uncultured Caulobacteraceae bacterium | reverse complement strand
GCGCCGGCTGGACGGCCAGGCCGCCTTCGGGCTGACCACGCCTTTGCTGACTAATGCGTCCGGCGGCAAAATGGGCAAGACCGAGCGCGGGGCCGTCTGGCTCAATGCCGATCGGTGCTCACCCTATGAATACTGGCAGTTTTGGCGCAACACGGAAGACGCCGACGTTGGTCGCTTTTTGCGCCTGTTCACCGAACTGGCCGAAGGCGAGATCACCCATCTGGAGGCCCTGGAAGGCGCGCAGATCAATGTGGCCAAGGTGAATCTGGCCAATGCCGCCACGGCCATGCTGCACGGGGAGGATGCGGCCAAAGCGGCACAAGCCAGCGCCGCCGCCAATTTCTCAGGTGAAGTTGGCGCGGAAACCCCCACCATTTTGGCGCCCCGTCATGAGCTAATCGGAATGCGCTTGGCCCACGCTTTGGCGCGTTACGGCCTGGCAGAATCGAACGGCGATGCCAAGCGCCTGATCAAGGCCGGGGCCGTGCAGGTCAACGAAAAAAGCATCACCGATGAACTCGCCGCCCTCAGTCCAGAAGATTTCGCAGGCGGCTTCTTGAAGCTGACGCTGGGGAAAAAGCGCCACACGATATTTCGACCCATCGATTGAAGCGGGCGCTCAGCTCGATTTGACGCGGCGCTCGGCCACAGGCTCGAACAGGCGCCGGAAAATGCCGGGCGCGAGGCCGGAAGCGGGATTAACGCTGATGCGCACGCGATCAGCCGGCCCGCGCATGGAATAGGTGAAAGCAAAAATGCCCTCCCCCTTGCGAGAGGTGAACAGCCGCCCCAGGCCCGGCACCTCCCCCAGCGCGGAATTCAATCCATAGGCCGGCACCAGAACGCCGTTCAGGCCAAGATTTTGATCAGCCAAGCCGATGCGTCCCTCGCTGGTCACGCCGATCGAGGGCCCGCCCGCTTTTGCCCTACTGATCAGGATTTCACTGTTTGAGAACTTGAAATTGGCATCCAAGCGATCAAAGGCAATACCATCCCCGCCGATCAGATCGGCAAAGCCCTGCAAGGAGGCCACGCTGGAAAACAGCCGCGCCGCCAAAGGCACGTCCACGACCTGAAAATCCTGCACCGAAAGGCTCATCCGGCCAAGGCCCAGCTTGGGATCCCAGACGCCATTGGCCAGGCCACGGCCCTGGCGGATGGGCGTTCGGCCAAACAAGGCCTTGAGCGCCCTGCTAAGATTATCGGCGCGGACATCGATCCGGCGCAGAGCTGGCGATTCGGCCGGGGCCATGCTCGCGGCGAGGATCGCCCCCTGCGCATCCTTGGCTTGCAGACTGAAGCGATCGAGCCCCGCCAGCGTGCTGACAAAACGCAGATCAGCATCTTTCCAGATTTCGCCTTCGCGCATCAGCAATTCATCAGCCTGGAGGCGCGCCTCCAGCCCGGCTTTTGCCCCGGCTGGGCGGCTTTGCACGGGGCCCGGCTGGGTCGGTGCGGGTTTTGGGGTCAAATCGGCCAAGAACGGGCCGGCATCGAATCTTGGCCCGATGGCGGTGAGCACCAGCGCGCCAGCCCCATCGCGCCAAGCCTTCAATGCAGAATCATAGCGGCCCGTCAATTTGAACACCGGCACATCCATGGCCAGCAAGCGCCCATCCTGGCCCAAACGGGCGCTGCCCTGCGCCCTGAGGCCCGGCGCTTCCAAATTCACCGCATCGAGCGCCAGATCTCCGTTTTTCGTCCTCGCCAGATGCAATTGCGCATTCGCGGGGATGCCCGAACGCTTGCTCCATGCCGCTTGCGCAAACGCCAGCTCGGTGTCTTGCAGGTTCAACGCGACCTGCGCCGATTCCAGCGCAATGCCCTGCCCGATACCGCGCGCGACGATCTGCACCTGACCCTGGGCGAAGACCCTGGCCGAGATGCCGAGAAGATCCAAATCCTGCACCTGCAACCGGCCATCCAGCGCGTAGATGGATTTACCCGAATCGGGCCCGGTGAACACTTCGCGCCAATCGAGGCGCACGCGCGAACCGCCAAAGCTCAAAGGCCCGCGAAAGCTCAGCCCCGAATTATCCCCTTTGACCTTGACATCCCAATCGGCAAGCCGCTGCCCGCCTTGCTTGAGCAGGCCGCCAACATCGCGAAAACTGCCATCCACCACGAATTCCAGATCCTCGGCCGTGGCCCCGCGCTCCAGCGGGCGCACGATCGTCAGATCCATGCCGCCTTGACCCACGATCGTGCCGGGATCGACGGGCACGCGATCCTCGATTTCCAGCGGCGTTTGCAGGATCAAGGCGACGATCTTGCGCACTTCGCCCTCGGCATGCGCCTTCACCGTCACCTTGGCCGAATGCGCGAAACTGGGGATGAACACGCTGCCTTCGCTGATGGCCAGCCCGCCCAATTCCCCGCTTTTGAGATCCACCAACAGGCTATCGCCCTGTAAAATGGTGACACCCACGGCCTGGCGCAGCGGCTCCATGCCTTCCACGCACACGACCGTCGCATCGACCACCGGGATGGAAATCTTCAGCATGTCCTTGCGCGGCTTGGCGGCCAAAAAATCCACCGGCCGCACATCGAAGGCCAGATCGGCCTTGCTGATCCTGGCAGAAAGCATGGAATCGACAAACCATTGGCGCGCGCTGGGTTGCAATTGCATGGGCCAGAATTGCAACACCGTGGCCGGCGTCAAATCCCCATCGAGCGATCCCTGCGCCAAAAAGCCCGGCCGGGTTTTCCCCCCGCCAATATCGGCCCAGAAAAATTTGCCGGCGATGTCCACGCGCGCGGCGTTCAGGCCCGCGGCGAATTTGGAAAAAGTGAGCACGCGCCCGCGCGGATCCATCTCTCCGTGGAAGGAGACATCGGCGAAAGTCAGCGGCTTTTCGAAGGCCTTTGACACCACGCGCAATTGCGGCATATCGAAATCGAAGGCGAACCGGTCCCCGCTGCGCCCGGAAATCAGATCGGCCACATCGCGGATCTTGCCCGATCCCTGAACCGAAATCCCCGCCCCGGAAATTTCCAGCTTCTCCAGATCCAGAACATCGCTTTGCAGCGAATATTCCCCGACCAGGCTCGCCCCGCTGAGCGCCAATTCATCTTGCCCCACGCGCAAAATGCCAGCACCCGCTTGGGCTTCGAGCTTGAGGGAGCGCACGCCTGCCGCGCGGTCCACGTCCGTGCTGAAGGCCACATCCAGCGGAGCCTGGAGGGCATCGAGGGCGCTGCCCGCCCCGACCAAAGAGCGCAACAGAGCATCTTGCGCGCGCGCCTCCACCTGGGCCGATTGGAAGGCCGGATCGGTCCTGACCGAGAGCCTGAAGGCCGCGCTGGCTGCATCGCGGCGCAAGGTTGCCCCCGCTTTGCCCAGAATCACCGCGCCAGTGCGATCAAAACCCAAACTGGCATCCTGGGCCTGCCAGACGGCCGCGCTGTTTTCATCCAGGAGATAGAGATTGGCCCCCGATACGCTGAAGCGCTTGAGATAGGCCCCAGCGCCGCCTTTGTTGAAGACGGCCTGCAGGCCATCCAGCCCGCGCAGCACCTTTTGGCGCCAGCTTTCACCAGCCTTGCCGGGGGGCAAAATGATATCGGGGGATGTGCCCGGCGGGCCAAAGGCAAAGGCCGTCGAGCCATCCTTGCGCAGGGTGAGTGCCAAATCCCCGCCCGAAACATTGGCGCGCGTCAAAGCGATGCGGCCGTGCAGCAAGGCATCCCCGGAAAACGCCAAATCCACTTCCGCCGGCGCGGACGGGCCATTTCCTTCGCTGGTCAAGGCGCGCACGCCGCGGGCCCGCAGTCGCACCGAGCCATCCTTGGAAAGAATCTCAAACGCCTCGATCTGCACTGGCTTGCCGCCGCGCTCACGCGTGAGCACGCGCTCCAGCGCATCGGTCAAAAACCGTGCTTCCAGCGGCCCGTGTTGCAGCCGCCAAGCCAAGGCACCCATCAGCGCGACGAAAACCGCAAAGATCCCCAACACCACAAACAGCGCAAGCCGCATTGCCGGGGCGATGCGCTTTGGGCTAGCACCGGCCGCTGGTGGCGCGTGTTGCGTCGCATCAACCCGGAGCGGTTCGCTGGAAAACTCAATCGACATTGGCTCGGCGGTGCCGCCTTTTTCGCTTTTTGTAGAAGGGGGGACGATCTCGCCGGAAAGCCTAAACAGATCTTGGTATATACTCTATTTCTACCCCAAGGACGATACAACCGGCTGTACACAGCAGGCCAAGGATTTCAGCAAATTGCGGTTACAATTCGACGCGGCCGGAATCGCGTTGTTTGGCGTGTCCAAGGATAGCCTGGCCAGCCATCGCCGCTTTCGCGCCAAGCATGATTTATCCATCGATCTTTTGAGCGATCCTGAAACCCTTGCCGCGCAAGCTTTTGGGGTATGGGTAGAAAAATCCATGTACGGGCGGAAATATATGGGGATGGAAAGATCCACATTTCTTGTCGATAACTTAGGGATTGTGCGCCATATCTGGCGGAAAGTTCGGGTCCCGGGGCATGCTGAGGAAGTATTGAACCGCGTTCTCGAGCTCAAATCTTAACGTTTTGCCTCGATCGCGATCGTAAATCTTTATTAACGCAGGGCCTGCCCCGCGGCTGATGAAGAAATTCTAAATTTCAGTGCCATACGCACTTGCATTGGAGGCGAGATTCGAGTGGAATGGGTTTCGCACTGGGGGCAGAGCGCAGACGATTTGCTGCATTGAGGCGGGCGTTCAATGAGCCAGTTTGGCACACGTGCTCGGGCATTATTCGACCGAGTTTTTCCTGAGCGACAAATCTACCACCGTAGCGGTGGCTCGGTTCGCTATGTTTCGCTTTCTCCTTCCAAGCAGGCGCTGCTGGCGCTCGGTGCGGTTGGGGTTGCGGGATGGTGTTCCTATGCCTCCGTCACCGTGATGATGGGCGGGCAAGTGCTTTCTGCGCAGGGCGCGGAAATGAACCGGCTGGAGCAGAAATACAAAAGGCTGCTCGCCGATTCCTATGCCGATGCCGCCGCCATGCGCAATCAGCTCGAAGAGCGCACGATCGCCTTCGAAACCGCGACCAATGAATTCAAGCGTCGCCACGAAACGCTGAAAACCCTGCTCGATCTGGCGGGCTCATCCTCCATTTCCGGCTCGGCGCGCCCGATCGAATCGGATGGAGCCGATCTCCTGGTTCAGGCCAAGGTCGAAGAGGCCGAGCCGCGCCAAAGCCGCGATTGGGAACAGCCCGGCTATCAGGTGCAAACCGTTGGCTTCCGCGCCAAGGTGGAGCAGCTGAAGGCGGAACAAGCCTCCTTCCTGGCCGCCGCCGAAGAAGCCGCCGTGGAACGCGCCGAACAGGCCCGCGGCATTTTGAGCATGACGGGCGTTGGCTTATCGCGCCTTGTCGATAGCGATGCCACGGGCGCGGGCGGGCCACTCATCCCCATCGATGTCACCGGCATTCTCGGTGAAGGTGGCCTCGACAAGAAAGTCACCAGCCGGATCAAGCAAGTGGCGGCGCGCGTTTCCGAAGCGCGGCGCCTGGATGCGATCCTCGTCTCCACCCCGCTGCGCCCGCCCGTTGGGGTGGATTATCGCGAAACCAGCGGCTATGGCGTGCGCTATGATCCCTTCACGCGCCGTTTGGCCGTGCATGGTGGCCTTGATCTCGTGGCCTATGATCGCGCCCCGGTCATCGCCACTTCCCCCGGCGTGGTTCGTTTTGCGGGCGCGCGCCCGGCTTACGGATTGGTTGTAGAAATCGATCACGGCCACGGCTTTTGGACACGTTATGGCCATCTGCGTGAATTACAGGTCAGCCGTGGCGAAAAGGTTGCTATAGGCCAGCGTGTCGGCTCCATGGGCTCGACAGGCCGCAGCACCGGCACGCATTTGCATTACGAAGTTTGGTTCCGGGACAAAACCTATGACCCGGTGGATTTCCTCAGAGCGGGGCAACATGTTCACGAACAAGGGTAAAAGTCCGGACGCGATCGCCCCTTCCATGCCCGATTCTTCCGCCTCCATGACCAAGCGCTCTCCGGCGCGGCTGATGACGTCGATCATCGCCAATGGCGTGACGATTCGCGGCGCGGTCGATGCCGAAGGCGCGGAATTGCAGGTGGATGGCGAGATCGATGGCAATGTGCGCGCCGGCTCTTTGACGGTCGGGGATACTGGCCTCGTCAAGGGCGATCTGGTGGCCGAAAGCGTGCTGGTCAATGGCCGCATCGAGGGCTCGGTGCGGGCCCGCAAGGTGCAATTAGCCAAGAATGCCCATGTCCAGGGTGATATCACCCACCAAAGCCTCGCTGTTGAAATGGGCGCGGTGTTTGAAGGGCAGTGCCGGTATCTGCAGGATCCGCTGCGGGCGGATGGCAACGCGCCCCAGCTTTCCGGGCCCAGCAGCGCTTCGCCCTCCCCCGCGCCGGCCGAAGCCGATCCATTCGTTGGCGGCGTGGTGATCACCAGCGCGCAATAACAGCTGGCTGCCTCCGATCGCGATGGGCCGTTCCGCCGCCTCGTGTATCGAGGCCGTCCTTTTCGATTGCGATGGCGTGCTGGTCGATAGCGAGATCATCTCCATGGAGGTGGATCGCACCCATCTCGATGGCATCGGCTTGTGCTATGCGCCCCAAGAATTTGCCCAGCGTTTCATCGGCCTCAGCGATACGGACTATCGCAGCGCGTTAGAAGCCGATTATGCGCGGCAATGCGGCGGCGCGATCCCCGATGGTTTTTTCCAGGGCATGAAACAGGCTTATCGCGCGCGCCTGGCCAGCCATTTGGCCGCCGTGCCGGGCGCTGGCGAAACCCTGATGGGCTGGCCGGGGCCCAAGGCCGTGGCCTCTTCTTCCTCGCTCGCGCAATTGGAAAGCAAGCTGCGCTTGACGAAGTTATGGGATCAGGTCGCGCCGCATGTCTATTCGGCCGAGCAGGTGCGCGCGGGCAAACCAGAACCCGATGTGTTCGTGTTCGCCGCAGCGCGCTTGAGCAAGCCGCCAGCGGCCTGTTTGGTGATCGAAGATTCGCTTAATGGGGTGCTGGCCGGGCGCGCAGCCGGCATGCGGGTTTGGGGCTTTACCGGCGGGGGCCACGCCGATGCTGGCTTGGCCGGGCGGCTCATGGCGCTGGGCGCAGAACACTGCTTTTCCTCCCATGCCGATTTGCGCGCCGCGCTGCTGGGCCAAGCCTGATTTTTAGCTATTCGATATCGCTGACTTCCCCAACGGCCGCCCCGCCCAGGCGCGCCGCGAGCGAAGCGGCCATGAAACTATCCAGATCCCCGTTCAGCACGCCTTGCGTATCGCTGGTTTCGGCACCGGTGCGCAGATCCTTGACCATCTGATAGGGCTGCAAAACATAAGAGCGGATCTGCCTTCCCCAGCCGATCTCGGTCTTGTTGGCTTCGAGCGCGTCGGAGGCCGCCTCCCGGCGCGAAAGCTCGGCTTCGTACATGCGCGCGCGCAACATCTCCCAAGCCTTGGCCCGGTTTTGGTGCTGGGAGCGCTCGGATTGGCAGGCCACGACAATGCCGGAAGGCATATGCGTGATGCGCACCGCGCTATCGGTTTTGTTGACATGCTGGCCGCCCGCCCCGGAGGCGCGGAAGGTATCCACCCGGCAATCCTTCTCTTGGATATCGATTTCGATCGAATCATCGACAACCGGATAGACCCAAACCGAGGCAAAGCTCGTCTGGCGCCGGGCATTGGCATCAAACGGCGAGATGCGCACCAGGCGGTGCACGCCCGCCTCGGTTTTCAGCCAGCCATAAGCGTTTTCCCCCTTGATCAGCAAAGTGGCGGATTTGATGCCGGCCCCATCGCCATCGAGGCGCTCGATCTCTTCCACGGACATGGCATGGGCGCTGGCCCAGCGCGCATACATGCGCATCAGCATTTCGGCCCAGTCTTGGGCCTCGGTGCCGCCCGCACCGGCATTGAACTGGATATAGCTGTCATTGGCATCGGCTTCGCCGGAGAGCAAGGCTTCGAGCTCGGCCCGGCCGGCGCGTGCCTGGGCGGCCACGAGCGCGCTGTGCGTCTCATTGACCAGGGCCTCATCGCCTTCGGCTTGGGCCAGCTCCGATAGCTCGATGGCTTCTTGGACCTCGCGTTCGAGATTGCGCACCGTATCCATGGCGGCGGCCAGCTTGTTGCGCTCGCGCATCAGCTTTTGCGCGGCTTGGGGATTGTTCCAGATATGGGGATTTTCGGCGCGCGCGTTCAGCTCATCCAGGCGCACCAGGGCCTGATCCCAGTCAAAGACGCCTCCGCAACAAGTGCGTGGAAGCGGAAATCTGCTCGACCAAGGCCGCGATATCAGCGCGCATGGAATTCTCCGAGATGAGATGGATCACTTGGTATGGGGAAGGCCAAGGGCCAACGGCAAATGCTAATAAACCGCGCCGGGCTCGATCGGCTGTTCTTGGGGCTCCC
>CAZAGL010000085.1:0-8435 GCA_964484435.1 uncultured Caulobacteraceae bacterium | reverse complement strand
AACGGCGCATCCAGGACATGGGCGCATTATGGCTTGGCGTTTTTGGGGGCGGATAGGTTTTGTGCGATTTGGGCAAAGGGGGACATTAGCCCGGATGCCGAGCCCTGATGCCATCTCGACATCGCGCCCGCCCGGCCCCATATCTGGAAATCTGGTTGTGACGTGGATTTGAGGCATTGCATGGGTGATATCATCACCGTGTTTGGCGGCTCGGGCTTTATCGGCCGTCACGCGGTCAACGCGCTGTTGCGGGCCGGCAAGCGGGTACGCATCGCGGTGCGCCGCCCGCATCTGGCTGTGGATTGTGCCGCGCTTGGCCGCACCGGCCAGGTGCAGGTGGTGCAGGCCAATGTGCGCTTTCCCGAAAGCGTGGCCATGGCCCTCGATGGGGCCAATGGCGTGGTCAATCTGGTGGGCATCCTGGCCGAAGGTGCCAAGCAAAGCTTCGATGGCGTGCAGGCCAAGGGGGCGGGGAATGTGGCGCGCGCGGCGGCCGCGGCGGGCATTACCCGCTTGGTGCAGGTTTCGGCCATCGGGGCGGCACCGGCCTCCAAATCGCGCTATGCGCGGGCCAAAGCCGAAGGCGAAGCGCAGGCGCGCGCCGCCTTGCCCACCAGCGTCATCTTGCGGCCGTCCCTCGTCTTTGGCCCGGAGGATGATTTCTTCAATCGCTTCGCGGCGATGGCGCGTTCATCGCCAATCATGCCCTTGATCGGCGGGGGGCGCACGCGCTTTCAGCCGATTTATGTCGGCGATCTGGCGCGCGCCGTCGTCGCGGCCTTGGATCAGCCAAGCGCGCGCGGCAAAACTTTCGAACTGGGCGGGCCCCATATCTATACCTTCAAGGAATTGCTGGGCTTCATCATGCGCGAGGCGCAGCGCCCGCGCCCCTTCGCCCCCTTGCCCTTTTTTCTGGCCCAGCCGATGGGCGCGCTGGCGGGCGGCTTCTCGCGCATCTTGCCGCTGTTCGCGCCCATGATCACCGGTGATCAGGTCCGCCTGCTCAAGAAAGACAATATCGTTGGCATCAGCGGGGAAAAGGGCCTGGCCGATATCGGCGATCTGGGCTTGCACCATCTCGAAACCATCGAGGCGATCACGCCCAGCTATTTGTGGCGCTTTCGGCCCTATGGCCAATTTTCCGCCGCAAGAAGCCCTTCTGTTTAGCCGATGCGGCAATCAAGGAATTGAACGTGCCAAGCATGGAGGCGATCTGGCTGTTGTATGGCGGGCTGGTGCTGGCCCCCTTCGTACAAGAAGATGCGGCCGTGGTGGCCGCGGCCAGCCTATCGGGCATGACCGGGGCCAATCCGGTTACGGCCTATTGCGCTGTCCTGCTGGGCCTGACGCTCAGCGATGTCTGGAAATATTGGGCGGGGCGGTTGGCGCGCACCAATGCCTGGGCCAAAAAACTGGCCGATAAGCCGGGGGTGGCGGCCGCGCGCGAAAGCGTCGTGCGCAGGCTGGGTATCACGCTGCTGACGGCGCGCTTCGTGCCCGGCACGCGCATCCCGCTGTATCTGGCCAGCGGCTTTTTCAATGCGCCATTCTTGAAATTCTTCGCCTATATGTTCAGCTCGGCGGTTTTGTATGTTTCGCTGGTCTTTGGCCTGTTCCACATTCTGGGGGCCGTGGTTGGTGAGCAGGTCAAGAATTATCTGCCCTTGATCGGATTGGCGCTGGTTATCGGCCTCGTGACAACCTTGATCATGCGCAGAGTGCGCAAGGGCAAGGCCAAGCCATCCGAGGCCTTGGCCGATCAGAACGCGCCGCTGTAAAGCCCCGCCCTCACCGCACGCCGAACGCGACGGCCGCCAGCAGGCCCGCGCCCAAGGCGATGCGATACCAGGCGAAGGGCGCAAAGCCGATCCGGGTGACGAAGTCCAGAAACGGCCTGACCGCCACCAAGGCGGCCACAAAGGCGGCGACAAAGCCAACACCGATTTCGGCGGCCCGATCCGGGCTGATCGTCCTGTAAAGATCGAGAAAATCGTGGGTGAAGGCGGCCGTCATGGTCGGCATGGCCAGAAAGAACGAAAACTCGGCGGCGGCGCGCCGCTCCAGGCCCAGAGCCAGGCCGCCCAAAATCGTGGCACCAGAGCGCGAAACCCCCGGCACCAAGGCCAGGGTTTGGAAAAACCCGATGCCCAAAGCGCGCACCAGCGGGGTGTTCTCGGCCGCGGCCACATCGGGCTTGGGCCGCCAGCGTTCCAGCGCCAGCATGGCCAGCCCCCCCAGGATGAAGGCCAAAGCGATGACCGTGAGGTTGGCGTACAGCACCTTCTTGACATAATCCGCCGCGAAAAAGCCGATGAGCAAAGCGGGCAAAAAGGCGATGATCAGCATGAAGGCAAAGCGGCGGGCCTTCGGCTGGGTCGGCAGGCCGACGAGCGTTTCCCAAATTTTGGCCCGGTAAACCCACATCACGGCCAGGATGGAGCCAAGCTGGATCATCACCGTGAAGCTGCCGCCGGGATCGGCGTATGTGAACAGGCGCTCGCCCAGCAGCAAATGCGCGGTGGACGAGATGGGCAAAAACTCGGTCAGCCCCTGCACGATTCCCAGCGCGGCGGCCTTCAGCAAATTCAGCCAATCCAAGGCATTCTCCTCAATGTGCGGCATGCGCGCTGCGTGTGCGGTGTGTCAGCACACCCGGCGGGTCAAGGAGCCGAGCCCGCTTGGGGCCGGTTCGTTGGCGAAGCAGGGGCCGGTTTTTGGCAAACCGGGTGCGGGCGTGAACAAGGGATCGCGCTCCCCATCCAGCGTGTCTTGATCACCAATGACATCGAAATAGCGGATCGCGCTGCCGTCCTGGCGGGTGATGCATTCATAGCGCCCGCCATCGGCCTCCAGCAGGCGTACGCTGATTTCGCCCTCTGAATCCTGATAGGCGATGGTGATTTGCGCGGGGCCTGCCTTGACGCGGGCAAGGCAGCTGGTGATGGCCGGCATCAATTCCTGCAGATTGCTGGCCCAGCCGGCGCTGACCCGCTCGCCCGTCACGCGGCGCGCGCAGCCTTGATAGAGCACGCCGTCATGGCGCACGGCGGCGTTGAATTCGTGGGCATCCCCGGCCGATGTCATGCACGGGCCGGCCGTCAGCGCCACGGAAAGCGGGCCCGCATCCAGCGTCATGCCCAGCGCGCCATAGCGCCTTGTGCCGGGCAGGGCCCCGATACCGGGCAGATTCAATCGTGCGAAGCTGATCCAATCCTTCAGCACGTCCAGCGTCCAATAGGGTTCTTCGCCCACGGCCTCGAATTCCCCCTGAAACGGGCTGGCGGCGGCATCGGCAAGCGGCGCGCCGATATCGGGCAAAGCCGGGCCCGAAGAGGGGCCTTCGGCCGCGGGAATCGCATCGTCCTTGCCCGCGGGCACGGCCGCCGGCTTGCAGGCGCAAAGCGCCAGCAGAATTGGGATCACCACACGGATTGTTCGGTCTTTGCGCATTTTGCTTTCTCAGCTTCGAGCATAGCATGACAATTTGGCCATGAAAGATGGCTCGTGAATGCAAGCCTCTCTTGGCACGCCGCCGCCCGTAAGGACAGACACGATCTGCGCCGAATCGCGCATATTGGCTTGGCTGTGCGGGAGGGCCCTGATCTGCGCTATTACGAGTTTTTCGCTGGCGGCGGGCTGGCCCGCTTGGGATTGGGGGCGGAATGGCAATGCCTGTTCGCCAATGATATCAGCCCCCTCAAGGCGCGGGCCTATCGCGCGGCCTTCGGCGGGGCCGTTTTGCGCCAAGGCGATATCGCGCAGGTGACGCCAAACGATCTACCCGGGCGCGCCGATTTGGCTTGGGCGTCTTTTCCCTGCCAGGATCTTTCCCTTGCCGGGCCACGCGCCGGGCTGGCGGGCGCGCGCTCGGGCCTGTTTTGGGATTTCTGGCGTTTGATCCTGGCCCTGGATCAGCAAAATCGTGGGCCCGGGCTCATCGCGATCGAAAATGTGCGCGGCCTGCTCACCTCACGCGGGGGGGCCGATTTCGCGGCTTTGATCGAGGCGCTGGCGGCTTCGGGCCGCTGCGTGGGCGCGCTGGAGCTTTGCGCCAGCCATTTCACGCCCCAATCGCGGCCGAGGGTGTTTATCATCGCGGCCCACACGCCCAAGCCTTGCTTGATCGATAGCGATCCATCGCCCATTTGGCATACACCGGCCCTGCGCGCGGCGGTGCAGAATCTGCCCCCCTTGGCGCGCCAGCACTGGGTGTGGTGGCGCCTGGCCATCCCGCCAAGGCGCAACACGGCCTTGGCCGATATCCTTTTGGCCGATGACGCCTTGGGCATGGCTTGGGACAGGCCGGAGAAAACCCAGCATCTGCTTTCCCTCTTGGCCCCGCGCGTGCGCCAGGAGGTCGCCGATCAGGCACGCAGCAGCGCAATCCGGGTTGGGGCGGTGTTTCGCCGCACGCGCCGCGACAGCACAGGGGCCAGTGTGCAGCGCTGCGAGGTGCGCTTTGATGGCTTGGCGGGCTGTTTGCGTACGCCGCGCGGAGGCTCCAGCCGCCAAGGCCTATTGATCATCGATGGGGCGCGGATGCGCTCGCGCCTGCTGCATCCGCGCGAATGCGCTCGCTTGATGGGGGTGAGCGATGCCCATCCTTTGCCGGAGCGGCCAAGCGCCGCGCTGAGCCTGCTGGGTGATGGCGTGGCGGTGCCCGTGGTGGATTGGTTGCAGGCCCATTTGCTGACCCCTCTGGCGCGCGGCGCGGGGCTAACCCTTACCTGATCCATCACGCATCTGCGATATGCGCCTTTCCAAAGGGCTTGGTTTGGGGCATAGGACGCCTTACTCATTCACAATCTGGAGAAGTCCCATGCAGCGATCCCCCCTCGCGCTCGTGCTCGTTACCGCCTTGGCGCTCAGCGCCTGCGCCACGCCGGCGGCCAACGGGCCCTCGCCGGACCGGCCCAATAAAGTGATCGGCACCGGCGTCGGTGCGGCCGTGGGGGCGGGGATCGGCGCGGCCGTGGGCGGCAATCATCGTGGGCGCAATGCGGGCATTGGCGCGGGTGCGGGCGCGCTGGCTGGCCTGGCCATCGGGGCCTATATGGATGCCCAGGAGAAAAAGCTGCGCGAGCGCCTGGATGGAACGGGCGTTGTCGTCGTGCGCCAGGGCGATGATCTGCTGGTGCGCGTGCCCAACGATCTCAGCTTCGACGTGGATAAATCCACGCTCAATGCCGGCGTGCGCGACAGCCTGGATGGCATCGCCCGCACGATCATCGAATATCCCGAAACCAGCGTGCTGGTCATCGGCCATGCCGATTCCACCGGCAAGGATGAGTATAATCTCAAGCTTTCGGAGCGGCGCGCCGATGCGGTGGCCGATTATCTGGGGGCCAAGGGGGTTGCTTCCGCGCGGCTCAGCGCCGTTGGCCGCGGCGAAAGCCAGCCGATCGCCGACAACAGCACGCCCGAAGGCCAGGCCAAAAATCGCCGCGTGGAAATCCGCCTTCAGCCCAAGCCGGCCTGATCCATCGGGCACGGCTTAGGCCGCTGAGCGCGAAGGCTCTTTGCTTATGGCTGCGGCTTCGAACAACAAGGCCGTCACCGCGCCGCGCCCCGGCTCGTCCTTGGTGAGGATTTCCCCGCCGAGGGTGAGCGCCAGCCGGCGCGTGGACGTGAGCAGGGCTTCGCGCTGTTCCATCGCCGCCGCTGCGCTATCGGCCATGGCCTGATCGGTGACCGCCACGATCACGCGCAGATCATCGGGCTGGTTGGGGATCGGCAAAGCCGCCACGCGCACGCGCACGCCGCCTTGGCGGGCGCAATCCAATGCCGCGCTGAGCAAAGCATACACCACCTGTTTGAGACGGACGGGATCGATCAGGATCTGCTCGGGCACCTCGGCATCGATATCGAGGAACAATTCCAGCCAGCGTTCTTGCGCGCTGGATCGCCAGGCTTCGACAGCATGACGCATCAGCACGCGCAGATCGGTGGGGCGGGGGCGCGAAACACCCAGCCCGCCCGATTTCGCCGATTCCAACAGATCATGCAAAATCGTGCTGAGCACTTCGCTGGCATCGGCCAAGGCCCCCAATTGGGTGCGCAGCTCGGCGGGCAGATTGGCGCGCTGGAATTGCTGCCCGGCCAGGCTCAGGGTTTTGGCCGGGGTGTGCAATTCGTGGCGGATCAGATCCAGGAAATCGGCCTTGGCGCGATCGGCGGATTCCGCCGCGATGCGGGCCTGCGCCGTAAGCGCCAGGGCCTGCGCGCGTTGGGCATCGACCCTGCGCAGAACCGTGAAGATCATCATCGCGAACACGCTCATCAAGGCCAGCGCCATGATCGAGCCGATCAGGCTTATGGCCGTGCTGCGCCCGCTTGACCAATCGAGCACGAGAGCGATGGCCATGGTCGCCGGGACGGGCAAGCCCGCGGCCAGCGCCAAGTTCGGCGCGCTGCGCATGGTCACGGCGGCATTGACCAAAGTGGTGCACAGCAAGATCGTGGCCACCGAATCGCCATTGGGCTGGACGGGCCACAGCAGCAGCGCTGGCAAGGCCCAGCCCGTGGCGTTGAGAAACGTCCACGCCAACGCCACGCGGTTTTGCGGCGGCTCGCCGCGTTCCAGGCGCGTGGCGATGCCGGTAAGGACCCTGGTGTCGATATAGGTGGCAAGGGTGATGAGGCCGATCCACAACAGGGGCCAGATGGTTTGGGCGAACGCCCAGGCCGCCAAGCCGACCAGGGGGCCGATGAAATACCGATAGCGCTGATTGCCGCGTCGCTCGGCCAGCAAGGTCGCCCAATCGGAAGAGCCCGCAAAGGCGGGTTTTTCCGGTGCAGGCAAGGGCAGCGTTTGCGGCATCACGCCATCACTGCCCTGCCTTGCTTACTGGAGGCTTAACCTGGCCCCCACCCGATCAGGCGGCGGCCTGTTTGTCCCCAAAGCGCCCGTAAAAGGTTTCGCCCTTGGCGGCCATATCGCGCAGCAAAGCCGGGGGGGTGAAGCGCTCCCCGTATTTCTGGGCCAGCCCATCGCATTCGGCCACGAATTTGGCGATGCCCATCAAATCCATGAGGCTGACCGTGCCGCCCGTATAGGGCGCAAAGCCCCAAGCCAGGATGGAGCCGACATCGGCATCGCGCGGGCTGGTGATCACGCCCTCTTCAAAGCAGCGTGCGGTTTCCAGGGCCTGGATGTAAAGCAGGCGCTTTTTATACTCATCGCGCAGGCTTGGCGGGCATTCGCTGATCTTGACGGCCACCAGATCCGACAGGCCCGGCCAGATCTTTTTCTTGGAGCCGTCGCTCGGGTATTCATAATAGCCCTTGCCGTTCTTGCGGCCATAGCGGCCCAGCTTTTCTACCATGTTGGCCAGCAGGCCATCGACAGGCGTTTCCTTATAGGCGCTGCCCAGATCGGCGCGCGCCTGGCTGCGCACCTTCCAGGCCAGATCGAGGGCCACGTCATCGCTCATTTCCAGGGGGGCGCGGGGCATGCCCGTCATGCGCCCGACATTCTCGATGATGGCCGGCTTGATGCCCTCGGCCAGCATATGGGCCCCTTCGGTCACATAGGTGCCAAAGCAGCGCGAGGTGTAAAAGCCGCGGCTGTCATTCACCGTGATCGGCGTCTTCTTGATTTTCAGCACGTAATCGATGGATTTGGCCAGCGTCTCTTCGCTGGTCTCCTTGCCCAGGATGATCTCCACCAGGCCCATTTTGTCCACGGGGGAGAAGAAATGGATGCCGATGAAATTGTTCGGCCGGGCGCTGGCCTGCGCCAAGCCGGTGATCGGCAAAGTGGAGGTGTTGGAGCCGAACACGGCCGTTTGCGCCAATTGCGCCTCGGCCAGCTTGGTGACTTGCGCCTTCAGATCGCGGTTTTCGAACACGGCCTCGACCACCAGATCCGAGCCCTTGACCAGCGCATAATCGGCTGTGGGGGTGATCAGCGCCAAAACCTTATCGGCCGCTTCCTGCGTCATCCGCCCGCGCGATACGCGCTTATCGAGAATGTCCTTGGCATAGCCTTTGCCTTTTTCGGCGCTGGCTTGATCGCGATCGATCAGCACGGTTTCGATGCCGGCCATGGCCTGCACATAGGCGATGCCGGCCCCCATCATGCCGGCCCCGAGCACCGAGACCTTCTTGATCTCATAAATGGGGTGGCCCTTGGGCCGATTGCCGCCCTTGGCCAAGGCCTGCATGGATAAAAACAGCGTGCGGATCATGCCGCGGGCCTGCGGCGTTTGCAGGGTTTTGACGAAATACCGGCTCTCGATGCGCAAGGCGGCATCGATCGGCACTTGCAGCCCCTCATAAACGGCCGACATGATATGCTTTTGCGCCGGATAATTGCCGAAGCTCTGCTTGGAGAGGAAGGCGTTGCCGCCGATAAAGGTCATGGCCCCGCCGGGGGTGAAGGGCCCGCCGCCAGGGATTTTGAAGCCTTTGGCATCCCAGGGCGCGACCGCGCT
>CAZAGL010000084.1:0-8623 GCA_964484435.1 uncultured Caulobacteraceae bacterium | reverse complement strand
GCGGCGCGGCTTCCGATGTGGAAATCCAGGCGCGCGAAATCCTCAAAATGCGCGAACGCCTCAATCAGATTTTCGCCGAGGCCACCGGCCAGCCGATCGAACGCATCCGCAAGGATACGGATCGCGATTTCTGGATGCCCGCCGATGAGGCCATCGCCTATGGCCTCGCTGGCAAGATCATCCGCAACAAATCGGAGATGGATGGCTAATTGCGCTCTGCCAGCAGGCTGGCCACGAAATTGGGCAGCCAAGGCTGGCGCTGGCGCTTGATGCGCTCTGCGGCGACGATGCTGCGCAGGCCCTGATAGCAGGCCTCGAGATCCTCATTCACCAGCACGTAATCATAGCCATCCCAGCGGCTGATTTCGGCATAGGCGTTGGCAAGGCGCCGCGCGATGATCGCAGGATCATCGAGGGCGCGCGATTGCAGTCTGGCTTTCAGCGCGCCCATGGAAGGCGGCAGGACGAACACCTTGACGACATCGGCCTGGGCCGAATTGGTCAATTGCTGGGCTCCCTGCCAATCGATATCGAACAGCACATCGCGGCCTTCTTCCAATGCGCGCAGCACTTCGGCCTTGGGACTGCCGTAGAAATGATCATGGACCATCGCCCATTCGAGAAAACCGCCGGCGGCGCGATGGGCCGCGAAGGCTTCGGGCGAAACGAAGGTATAATCCGCGCCCTCGATCTCGCCCGCGCGTGGGGGGCGCGTTGTCCAGGAGACGGAAAGATCCACTTCCGGATCATCGCGGGTGAACAGCCGCGTCAGCGTGGTTTTGCCCGCACCCGACGGGCTGGATAGCACCAGCATCAAGCCGCGGCGCGGGCGAGCGGCCTGCAGGGAGGCGGCATCACTCGACATTGGCGGCCTGCTCCCGAAACTGATCGATCATGGTTTTCAAATCCAGCCCTATCCGCGTCAGGTTGAGCGAATTGGACTTGGCGCACAAGGTGTTGGCTTCACGAGAAAGCTCTTGGCTCAGAAATTCCAGGCGCCGGCCGATCGGCTCGGCTCGGCTGAGCAGCGCCCGGGCCTCCTGCACATGCGCATCGAGCCGATCAAGCTCTTCGGTGATATCGGCCTTGACGGCAAGCAGCGCCAATTCCTGGGCCAGGCGCTGGGGATCAAGTTCCACCTGCATGGCGCCCAGGCGTTCGCGCAGGCGCATGTCCTGGGCAGAAGCGCTCGCTTGCGCCTCTCGGCGCGCCGCCAAAGCAGCAGCCTCCATGTGCCCGATCAACGCAATCAGCAGTTTGGCCAAAGCCGCGCCTTCGCGCTGACGCTCCGCACAGAGCGCATCGAGCGCATGATCCAGCGTTTCCAGCGCGCCAGATATCCAAGCCATCGAAACGGGGCCGGAAGGCGCATCGCTTTCCCCCTCTCGCAGCACATGGCGCACCCGCAGCAAGCCGTCCCAGCGCGGCTTTTCAACCCGCCCGGCCGCGATGAACGGCTCTCCCAACGCGAGCAGATACTCGGCAAAGGCGAGATCCACCTGGCCCGCACCGGCTTGATGGCGTTGGTCTGCCAGGCTGAGATTGAGCTGCGCTGCGCCGCGCCGCAATCGCCCCCCGGCCCGCGCGCGCGCCAAGGGCTCGATCGCCTCCCAGCCAGACGGCACCCGCACCTTCAGATCCAAGCCCTTGCTGTTGACGCTGCGGGCCTCCCAGGCCCAGCGCCAGCGCGCACCGTCTTGGCCCGGCGCTGCGCCTTCGCAACGTGCAAAGCCTGTCATGGAAGCCAAAGCTGCGTTTGGATTCACTGGGCCGACACGCCCGTATTGGCCAAGGCCCGCTGGCGTTCCAGCTCGCGCCATTTGGCGACATTGCGCTCATGCTGGGCATAGGTGCTGGCGAAAGCATGTCCGCCGCTGCCATCGGCCACGAAGAACAGGGCATCCGAAGCGGGAGGATTGAGCACCGCCTCGATGGTGGCCCGGCCCGGATTGCTGATCGGCCCGGGCGGCAAGCCGGGGATCTGATAGGTGTTGTAGGGCGTGCGCTGATCGATCTCGCTGCGGCGCAGGCCGCGCCCCAGCGGCACACCGCGGGTGAGGCCGTAAATAATGGTGGGATCGCTCTCCAGGCGCATGCCCTTGCGCAGGCGATTGACAAACACCGCCGCCACCATGGGCCGCTCGGCCGCCAGCCCGGTTTCCTTTTCGACGATGGAGGCCAAGGTCAGCGCCTCCTCTGGGGTATCGAAGGGCAGATCCGGGGCGCGATTGGCCCACAAATCGAGCAACAGGCGCTCACGCGCGGCGAGCATCTGGGCCACCACTTCGGCCCGCGTCATGCCACGCTCGACCACATAGGTTTCGGGCAAGATGGCCCCTTCGGCGGGCGGCGCAGGCGTATCCCCGGTCAACACGCTATTGGCCCGGACCAATTCCATGGCCGCCGCGCTGGTGGTTCCCTCTGGAATGGTTACCCCATGAAACAAGACCTTGCCGGCGGCCAAAACCCGCAGCACATCGGCCAGGCTGGCTTTTGCCGGAATTTCATATTCCCCGGCCTTCAGCCCAGCCCGGCCATACAGCTCCGCGGCGAAGCGGAACACGCTGGCCGAGCGGATCACGCCCTCTTCCTGCAAATGCCTGCCGATGGTGCTGACTGCCGCGCCGCGCGCGATCACCACGATTTTTTGTTCTGCAGGCCCAGGCCGATTGGCCTCTATGAGGAGAAAAAAGCCTGCCACCAGGGCCACGGCCAAAGTGGTCAACAGGGCCGAACCGAGCATGGCCAAGCCCGTGCTGATCGGGTTGCGGGCATCGGGGCCATCATGATCCTCACCGCCGCCCCCGCGCCACATGCGGGGAGAACGGCCCATCAAGTCACCGCCCCCAAAATGAGGGCCGCGTTGGTGCCGCCGAATCCGAACGAATTCGACAGCGCGATGCGCACCGGATGCTTCCGCGCGATGTGGGGCACCAGATCGATCTTGGTCTCCATCGATGGGCAATCCAGATTCAAGGTCGGCGGGATGATCCCGTCGCGGATAACCAACGCGCAAAATATCGCCTCCACCGCCCCCGCGGCCCCAAGCAAATGCCCGATCGCCGATTTGGTGGAGGAGAGCAAAAGCCCATCCGCCGCCGCTCCGAACAAGCGCTCAATCGCTCTGAGTTCAATCTCGTCGCCCAGCGGCGTCGAGGTGCCATGCGTATTCACATAGCCGATCTCCGCGGGCGATACACCCGCATCCTGCAGTGCCGCTTCCATGGCGCGATAGCCGCCATTGCCATCCTCGGCGGGCGCGGTGACATGATGGGCATCGCCGGACATGCCATAGCCCAAAACTTCGCAATAGATCTTCGCGCCGCGCGCCTTGGCGTGCTCAAGCTCTTCGAGCATCAAAACGCCCGCCCCCTCGCCCATGACAAAGCCATCGCGATCTTTATCATAGGGGCGCGAAGCGCGTTTTGGATCGTCATTATAGCCGGTGGAAAGCGCACGCACCGCGGCAAACCCGGCCATGCCGAGGCGGCAGATCGAGGCCTCCGCCCCGCCCGCAAGCATGACATCGGCATCGCCGCGCACGATCAAGCGGGCCGCATCGCCGATGGCATGCGCGCCCGAAGCGCAGGCCGTGACCACCGATGTCACCGGCCCCTTGAAACCATAGCGGATCGAAACTTGGCCCGAGGCCAGATTGATGAGGGAGCTGGGCACGAAAAACGGGCTAACCCGCCTGGGGCCTTCCCGTTCGAGCAACAAAGCGGTCTCTTCGATCGTGCCCAGGCCGCCAATCCCCGAGCCGATCAGGACACCCGTACGGCTGAGGCTGTTCTCATCACGGGGCCGCCAGCCAGAATCGGCGACCGCTTCATCGGCCGCGGCCATCGCGTAAAGGATGAAGTCATCCACGCGACGGCGCTCCTTGGGCGTCATGGTTTTGTCCGGGTCAAAGGAGCCGGGGATATCGGGCCCGCCGCCCCCGCGCCCATCCACGCGCGGGATCATGCAGGCCACTTGGCTGGCCAGGTCAGAAGCGCGGAAATGGCTGATCAAGCCCGCGGCGGATTGCCCCGCGATGAGGCGCGCCCACGAGAGTTCAAGCCCCTGTGCAAGGGGCGTGATCAAGCCCATCCCTGTGACAACTACCCGCCGCATGACCAGGTATGTTCCGGCTCAACCGAGCTTGGATTGGATGAACTTCACAGCGTCGCCGACGGTCTGGATATGTTCAGCGGCCTCATCGGGGATTTCGATGCTGAACTCTTCCTCAAACGCCATGACCAACTCGACATTGTCGAGGCTGTCGGCACCCAGATCGTCGATGAAGCTCGCTTTATCGGTGACTTTTTCTTCACCGACTTCCAAATGCTTCACCACGATGCCTTTAACACGCTGCAGAACGTCGGACATGAACGCCTCTCGTCAAGAAGATTTCCGTGCGAAACCCTTGCCCCGTTTTGTTACGGGATGGCTGCACAATGGCTGCGATCAGGCTAACCCAAACGCCAAAGACAGGCCAGTAGCTGTTCCGAAGGCGCGGGGCAAGCCTTCTTGCCTAAAGCATGGCCATGCCGCCATTCACATGCAGCGTCTGGCCCGTGACATAGGCCCCGGAATCGCCAGCCAGATAGAGCGCCGCCGCCGCCACATCTTCACCAACGCCCAAGCGGCCCAAGGGAATGCGCGCCAGCAATGCTTCCTTTTGAGCCTCGGTTAAATCATCCGTCATCGCCGAAGCGATCAGGCCGGGGGCGATGCAATTGACCGTCACGCCCCGGCTGGCCACTTCCTGGGCCAAGGATTTGGAAAAGCCGATCAGGCCGGCCTTGGAGGCGGCGTAATTGGCCTGGCCGGGATTGCCCGTCACCCCCACAACCGAGCTGATGGCAAGGAGGCGCCCGGAACGCCGCTTCATCATGCCGCGCAGCGCCGCGCGCGCCAGCCGGAAATAGGCCTCCAGATTGACGCGCAAGACGCGCTCCCAATCTTCATCCTTCATGCGCAGCAAAAGGCCATCACGGGTCAGGCCGGCATTGGAAACGAGGATGTCGAGGGGCCCCAGCTGCGCCTCGCATTGGCCGACCAGCGCATCCACGCCGGCCCCATCCCCAAGATCGCAGGGGAAAACCCCATGCTGGCCGCCCAATTCCTGGCGCAGCGCCTCCAGCGCCTCCATCCGCGTGCCCGAAAGCGCCAGACGCGCCCCCGCGCCGGCAAAGGCGCGGGCGATGGCCCCACCGATGCCGCCAGAGGCCCCCGTGATCAGCGCGGTTTTTCCATCCAGCCGGAACATAGCCACCTCCCTTACAAGCTTGCCGCGAAGGCTTCCAATTGCGCCGGCTCGTTCACCGCCAGGGCCTGCATATCCGGGGCGATGCGCTTGACCATGCCGGCCAGCACCCGCCCCGCGCCCAATTCCACACATTGCTCGATGCCCGAGGCGGCCATGGCCTCGATGGTTTCGCGCCAGCGCACCCGCCCCGTCACCTGCTGCACCAGCAAGGTGCGGATCTCCTCCGGGTTCTGGGTTCTGGCGGCCGTGACATTGGCAAAAAGCGGCAAGGCAAGCGGGCCAATCACCACCTGCGCCAAGGCCGCGCGCATCGCATGCGCGGCCGGCTCCATCAAGGGCGAGTGAAACGGCGCGGAAACATTCAGCCGGATGGCGCGGACATTGCGCGCCTTGGCCGCCTCGATCGCGGCATCGACCCCGATCGCCGATCCTGAAATCACCACATTGCCGACATTGTTATCATTGGCCACCACGCACAGGCCGGCGCGCGCCCCGTCTTGGGCGATCTCCTCGGCCAAAGCCACATCCACCTTGCCGATCAGCGAGGCCATGGCCCCTTCCCCCAGAGGGCAGGCGGCCTGCATGGCCTGGCCGCGCAGGCGCAACAGCCGCGCCGCATCGGCGATCGACAATGCGCCGATCGCCGCCAAGGCCGAATATTCGCCAAGGCTGTGGCCCGCCACGCAATCGGCGCGGGTGATGGGGGTGGAAAACTCGTGCTCGAGCGCGCGCACAATGGCCAGGCTGACAGCCATCAAAGCCGGCTGGGCGTTGGCGGTGAGGGTGAGTTCCGCCTCATCCCCCGCAAAAATCAGCCTGGAAAGCGATTCGCCCAGGGCCTCATCGACTTCCTGGAACACCGCGCGGGCGCTGGCAAAATTATCATGAACGGCGCGGCCCATGCCGATGGCTTGGCTGCCTTGCCCGGGAAACACGAACGCAATCTTCTTCATGCAGGATTGGTAGCGGGCCGGTTGGTGGCTTGGCAAGCGGCGGGGCGGACGCCACCGACCCCTGAATGGCCCTGATTCTTCCCAAGCGGGAAAACTCCTCCCATCAGTGCATGCGCCGATGGTCAGGGTTATTGCCACAATGACGAAATGGGCAGAGCCCAGAGATCGTCACCATAGGAAAGGCGATGCCGGCCATCATACAAGATGACGCCGAGTGCGAATTTATCTTTCAGCACGCCGGAGAGCTTGCGCATCGGCGCAAAGGCCTCTGGCCGCACGGTAGAGCCGGACTTCACCTCGATGGCCACAACCTTGCGAGCCCAGTTCTCAAGGATGAAATCGATTTCCCCACCATCGTGATCCCGATAATGGTGAATACTGACCCGCTCTTCGCTCCAACTCGCTTGTTTCGAGAGTTCCGCGAAAACAAACGTTTCGACGATTGGCCCCAGACTCACACGATCGGAGCCGAGCCCTTCAGGATCGAGTTTGCGCATCGCGGCGGCAAGCCCGGCATCGAGGAAATGCAATTTCGGGGCCTTGGCTAGCCGGTTCAATTCATTGCGAAACCAAGGGCCGACGCGGCGCACTAGGAACATCTGCTCCAGCACCCCAACATGCCGATCCACCGTTTTTCGGTCCATTCTGAGCTGGGCACCAAGCTGCGTGAGATTGACCATCTCGCCGCAATGGCATGCGAGTAGCTCGACTAGGCGCGGCATGTCGCGGCGTCGATCCAGCTTGAAGATATCGGCGACGTCCTGTTCGATGAGCGCATCGGCATAAGCTTCGAACCAATCGAGCCGGCGCGCCCGATTGGTTCTGGCGATTGCCTCGGGAAAACCGCCCATCGCCACGATCCGCTGCAATTCCTGGGGTTCGAGCGCACCGCCTTCCGAGACCTTTCCCGCGAACACATCGGCAATGAAGCTCGATCGCCGGCCGCAGATTTCATCGCGCGACAGCGGCAGCAGCTCAAACACTTGGATGCGGCCCGCGAGGGAATCCTGGATGGCCGATAGCGTGCGAAAATCGGCGGAGCCCGTAATGAGAAACCGGCCAGGTGTTGGATCTTCATCGACCGCCAACTTGATCGCCAGCATCAATTCTGGAACGCGTTGAATTTCGTCGATCACCGTCAATCCGCGCGTGCGCCGCACAAACCCGGTTGGATCCTCCGCTGCCGCTTTGAGATTCATGGCCTCGTCGAGGCTGAGATAGGTCGCGGCCTTCCCTGCGATCGCGCGCGCCAGGGTCGATTTACCCGACTGGCGTGGCCCCGCGATGGCGACGACCCGCGTGTCCGTCAGGGCTTCGCGAATGGAGGTTTCGAGGAATCTGGGGAACATGGAAGGCTGACCAAAAACGGGCGCACGGTGCCAGAAAAACGGGCGTATGCTTACCGAAAAACAGGCGCGAGACAATCGCTAGCGCCCCTGGCACCATTTCCTTTTCCGCGTAAGCGGCACGTTCGAAGAACATCCCTCACCGGAAGGGCGGCTCGTCGAAGCTGCGCAGCTTGCGCGAGTGCAGCGCCTCGACATCGCGTTGCAGCAAGGCGATGGTATCGAGGCCGATGCGCAGATGCTGGCTGATCGCCGCCTCGTAAAAGCGATCGGCGCTGCCCGGCAATTTGATTTCCCCGTGCAGCGGCTTGTCGGAAACGCATAACAGCACGCCGTAGGGCACGCGCATGCGAAAGCCCTGGGTGGCGATGCAGGCGCTTTCCATATCCACCGCCACCGCCCGCGATTGCGACAGCACTTGGCGCTCGGCCCGGAAGTTCAGCTCCCAATTGCGATCCGCGTAGGAAACCACCGTGCCGGTGCGCAGGCGCCGGCGCCAGGCTTCGATCTCCTCGCCCGAGGCCTTGGCCGCGCCCATGGCCGCCTGCTGCAAGGCCACCTGCACTTCGGCGATGGGCGGGATGGGCACATCGAGGGCGACGCGCTCATCGAGCACCTTGTCGCGCCGCAAATAGGCATGGGCCAGCACATAATCGCCCACGCGCTGCGAATGGCGCAGCCCCCCGCAATGGCCCACCATCAGCCAGCAATGCGGGCGCAGCACGGCCAGATGATCGGTGATGGTTTTGGCATTGGATGGCCCCACGCCGATATTGACCAGGCTCACGCCATCGCCATCGGCGCGCCGCAAATGATAAGCGGGCATCTGGTATTTGCGCCAGGGCGCAGCCAGCGCCGTTTCGAGCGGATCGGGCGTTTGTGCAGTGATGTGGACGCGGCCGGGGCAGGACAGAATGGTGCCCGCCGGCCCGGACAGCACCTGGCCAATTCCCCAGCGCACGAATTCCTCGACATAACGCTGATAATTGGTGAACAGGATCCAAGGCTGCACGTCGCCCCACGGCGTGCCGGTATAGTGATCGAGGCGTTTGAGCGAATAATCCACGCGC
>CAZAGL010000083.1:0-8626 GCA_964484435.1 uncultured Caulobacteraceae bacterium | reverse complement strand
GCACACCAGCACGCAGGATATACGGGTCAACCACGCGCACTGGCAATGCGCATAGCGTTGGCTTCCAAATAGGCAGCCCGCAGCGCCGAGGTGAGCGCCCCAGGCCGGCCATCACCGATCATCGCGCCATCGATCTGGATCACCGGCATGACGCCCGCGCTGGCCGAGGTCAAAAAGGCTTCGCGCGCGCCCTGCGCTTGCGCAACCGAAAAGCCGCCTTCCTCCAGCAGCAAGTGCCGGCTTTGCGCCAAGGCGATCAGCGCCGCGCGCGTTACGCCGGGCAAGATATTCGCCCCGAGATCGCGCGTGCGCAGGTGCCCATCCTGGCTGACGATCCAGAAGCTGGAAGACGCCCCCTCAGCGATCAAACCATCACGATCCACCAGCAGCGCTTCGTGCGCGCCGGCCCGCTTGGCGCTTTCCTTGGCCAGCACATTGGGCAGCAGGGAAACACTTTTGATATCGCAGCGACCCCAGCGGATATCGGGCTGAACCGAAACGGCCACGCCCGCCTGGGCGCGTTTTTCCTGGGCCAGCAAATCCAGCGGTTTGGCCATGATCATGATCGTGGGCGGCACCGATGCGGGCGGAAAGGCGAAATCCCTAGGGGCCTCTCCGCGCGTGATCTGCAGATACAGCATGCCATCGCGCAGGCGGTTGCGCCGCAGCACCTCGCGCAGCACCAAAGTGAGTGCCGTCTCGCTCAAAGGAGACCGGATTTCCAACTCGCGCAAGGAGCGCTTCAGCCGGTCAAAATGCCCGCGCGCATCCAGAAGCTGGCCCCCACGCACGCCCCACACTTCATAAACCCCATCGGCGAACAGAAACCCCCGATCCTCGACGCCGACGCTGGCACCGCGTGCCGGCAGATACGCCCCGTTGAGATAGACAATGCGGCTCAATTCAAATCCCCGGGGCCCCGCACCGGCGAATCGACGCCCAGGGATTTCAGCTTGCGATGCAACGCCGAGCGCTCCATGCCGATGAACGCGGCGGTGCGCGAGATGTTGCCGCCAAAGCGGGTGATTTGCACGGCCAGATATTCGCGCTCGAACTTTTCGCGGGCATCGCGCAGGGGCATGCCGATCACTTCTTGCAGGCCCTGATGATGGGAGAAATTGGCGCTCGGCCAGGCATCGCTGGGCAGCATGTCGATCGTCACCGGCGAGCCGGGCTCTCCGCCCGCCAGGATCAGGATCCGCTCGATGACATTGCGCAATTGGCGCACATTGCCCGGCCAATCGGCGGCCTGCAAAGCGCCCAATGCATCGGGCGCGATTTCGCGCAAGGCCAATCCGGAGGAATCGACCAGACGCTGCAGAAAATACGCCGCCAGGGCAGGGATGTCCTCGCGCCGCTCGGCCAGGCTAGGCACGCGCAGCGGCACCACATTCAGCCGGTGGAACAAATCCTCGCGAAAGCGCCCCGCCTCGATATCGTGGCGCAGATCGCGCGAGCTGGAGGAAATCACTCGCACATTGACTTGCACATCATCGCTGCCGCCCAAGCGACGGAAGCGCTGATCGATGAGCACACGCAGCAGCTTGCTTTGCGTTTCGGGGGGCATGTCGCCCACTTCATCGAGCAGCAAGGTGCCACCATGGGCCTGCTCGAACACGCCGATCTTGCGCGGGCGCCCATCGGCCCCATCCTCGCCGAAAATCTCGCTTTCCATGCGCTCGGGCGCGATCGAAGCGGCGTTGATGGCGATGAACGGCCCATCGGCGCGGCTAGAGCGATCGTGCAACTGGCGCGCCACCAATTCCTTGCCCGAACCGGCCGGGCCCGATACCAGCACCCGCGAATTGGTCGGGGCGATCCGCTCGATCGCGGCGCGCAATTGCACCATGACGGCCGATGCACCGATCAGATCCGTGCTGGCCGCCGAGCGTGCGCGCAAGGCCGCGTTCTCGCGCTTCAGCCGTGCCGTTTCGATAGCCCGCCCGACCACCAGCAGCAGGCGATCGGCCGTGAACGGCTTTTCGATGAAATCATACGCGCCGCGCCGGATGGCCGCGACGGCCGCCTCGATCGTGCCATGCCCGGAAATCACCACCACCGACATATCGGGATCGATTTCCCGGAACATGTTCAGCAATTCCAGGCCATCGAGCCGGCTGCCCTGCAGCCAAATATCGAGGATGACCAAGACGGGGCGGCGCCGGCGCACCGCTTCCAGCGCCTCATCGGCATCGCGCGCCGAGCGCACTTGATGGCCTTCATCCTCCAAGATCCCGGCGATCAATTCGCGGATATCGGCCTCATCATCGATCACCAGAATATCAGACGACATGGCTTTGCTCCTGTTGGACATTTTGCGCCGTATTGGCCGGGCGGATAGGAAGCATGAGACGGACCAGAGCGCCGCCCAGCTCGTCGCTGTCGCCCAATTCGAGGCCGCCGCCATGGTCTTCCAGAATACGCAGCACGATGGCGAGACCGAGGCCCGCACCCCTGGCCCGCGTGGTCACATAGGGCTCGACCAATTGCTCGCGGTTATGCCGAGGAAAACCGAGGCCGTTATCCGTCACTTCGATGATCAAGGCATCCTGATCGACGCGCAACAGCGTCTCCACGCGCCCCAATTTCGGCTCCCCCTGCTGATTGCGCCGTGCCTCGATCGATTCGGCGGCGTTTTTCAGAACATTGGCATAAGCCTGGGCCAGCAGGCGCCCATCGCATTCCGCCTGGATCGGCTCTTGGCTGGCGCTGGCCACCGGAAAGGCGATATCTTCAAAAGCGATGGATTGGCTGTAGGCCGCCGCGCGCAGCAATTCGCCGATATCTTCCGCCGCCGGCCTTGGCACGGGCATGCGCGCCAGCGCCGAAAACTCTTCCACCATTCGGCCAATATCGCTGACTTGGCGCAAGATCGTTTGGGTGCAGCGCTCAAACGTTTCGGGATCGGAGACGATCTCCTTGGAAAATTTGCGCCGCAGGCGTTCAGCCGACAATTGAATGGGTGTCAGCGGGTTTTTGATTTCGTGGGCGATGCGCCGCGCCACATCCTTCCAGGCCTCCACGCGCTGGGCGGCGACCAGCTTGGTCATGTCATCGAAGGTAATGACCAGCCCCATCCCGCTGGGCTCGCGCCCGATGCGCACCTGCAAATGGATGGCCGCCTCGCTGCGATGCAGCACAAGTCCATAGGTGGCGATTTCTTCGGGCGATAGGGTGTTCAGCAACTCACAAAATTCCGGAGCGACGTCGATCAATCGGCGCCCCTCAAGCTGGCTTGTCGCCACGCCGAGCAAAGCCGCCGCCGAGCGATTGGCTACTGTAACGCGCTGATCACGATCGATGCCGATCACCCCGGCGCTGACACCCGAAAGCACCGCCTGGGTAAATTGCGAGCGCTGTTCCGCTTCCATTCGGGCTTTGACCAGATCCCCGTGCTGTTCTTCAAGTTGGGCGGTCATCCCATTGAAGGCATGGGCCAATGTATCGATCTCATCGCGATCATTACTGACCGGCACGCGGGCCGCCAAATCCCCGCTGGCCACGCGCCGGGCCGCTGCCGACAAGCGCCCGATCGGCCCGGCAATGCGTGAAGCACCACCAAGGCCGATCCACATGGCCCCGACCAAAACCAAAACGGCCGTGGCGATATATGACAGCACGAAGATGGATTGGATGCGCCGGCGACGCTGCTCGGCAACGCGGTAATCCTGGGTGGATTGGTTCCAGCGCGTCAGGCGCCCGATGATATCGGCATCATAAGGCCGGAACACCTGGAGATAGGCGTCTTCATAGGCCGTCAGCCGGATCAGCGTATCGATGCCCGAGCGCCCCTCGCGCAGAAACATTTCGCTTTCATCGGCCGCGCTGAAATCGCTGGCGCGCGGCAGGCCGATGGGCGCTTTCTGTGGCAAGGCCGCAGCCAACACCCCCGTGCGGTTCAAAACCCGGGCGCTCGAAAAATAGCGGAAGCGCGCTTGTTCACCGAGATAGCGCTGATAGGCATCGGCATCGAGCTGAAGGCCATTCTTGGCGCGATTGAGATCGCCGGCCATGGCCAAAACCTCACCGCGCACGCTCTCGCTTTCGATGGTGAGATAGGCCCGGCCGACGGCGGCCGCGTCCTCCACCACATTGCGCACCGAATCGGAAAACCATTGATCGACGCCGCGGCTGAGCGTCACGCCCAAAAACAAGGCCACGACCAAGGCCGGCGTGACCGCCCCGGCGCTGAACAGCCACACGAAGCGCAAATGCAGCCGCCGACCAGATTGCCCAGGCGAAGGGGTTTTCGGACGGCGCACCGAATGGAACAGCCGCCAGCACACCGAAATGGCCAAACCCAAAACCAGCGCATAGCTGATAGCCAGCAGCCACAACATGGTCGGGCTGGCCGGGCCGATGCCCCCGATCCCCGAAACAGCGAACACGGTGGCGAAAATCGAGAGGGCCGCCGCCACGCCATAGGTGATGGCAAAGGCCGCCGATTTCATGCGCGGGGAAATATTCCCGATCAATCGCTGCGTCTGCCCTATGCCTGGGAGCATTGCGCCACACCATCTGTGTTCACTTTGCAACGGCCCATGTGTGGCTCATCTGCCGCACTGCGTCAATCCTGCACGTGCAATAGGCGTATTGCCCGTCTCAAGCCGCCCGCACAGCCCGCAAAGCCAGATTGTGCAATTGGGCCATGATCTCGGCGGGATCGTCCAAGGTGCAGATGCGGGCGCGCGCGGCCCGAACCAGGCCAGCATCCAGGCCGAGGCAGGCGCTGTCCAGCCCGCCCGCCAAATGCTTGCGCACCACGCGCAGCCCCAGGCGCGCGCCATAAAACTCCAGGCAATCGCGGTGCAGGGCCATCAAGGCCTCCAATTGCGCTTCGGCCGGGGGCGCGATCACGTCCTTGTCGTCACGCAAAGCGGCACCAAGCGCACCGACCAGCCAGGGCTTGCCCATCGCCGCGCGCCCGATCATCACCCCGCTTGCCCCCGATTGGCGCAAAGCCGCCTGCGCACTGGCGCGATCCGTGACATCGCCATTGGCGATCACGGGAATGCCCACCGCCTCCACCACATCTTTGATGGCGCGCCAATTGGCCGCACCCTGGTAGAACTGGCGACGCGTGCGGCCATGTACGACCAGCATGGCGATCCCAGCCGCCTGCGCGCGCCGCGCCAGCTCGGCGGCGTTGAGGCTCTGCTCATCCCAGCCCAGGCGCATTTTCAGGGTCACGGGCACGCAGGCGGCGGCGATTATCGCCTCGATCAGGCGCTCGGCATGATCGAGATCGCGCATCAAAGCGGCCCCGCAGGCCCCCGATGTCACCTTTTTGGCGGGGCAGCCCATATTGATATCGATCACGTCGGCGCCCGCCTCTTGGGCCAGGGTCGCACCGCGCCGCAGCCAATCGCCATCGCGCCCCGCCAATTGGATGACCAAAGGCGATAGGCTCCCGGCCCCCGATGCGCGGCGCAGCACATCTGGGCGCGCCCGGGCCAGCAATTCTCCAGCCACGATCTCCGAGACCGAATAGGCGCAGCCAAAGCGCTGGGCCGCGCGGCGAAAGGGGGGATCGCTCGCCCCCGCCATGGGCGCGAGCAAAACGGCGGGCGCGGGCCCGGGAAAAAAGCGTTCCCGCCAGCCCGGCTTGCCCGGCCCGGCCGCCGCGATCACCGGTTTGAGGATTGCAACCAGCGCGTCACCGACGTCAGGCGTTGACTGCGGATTTGCGCGTCGTACAAAATCCCGGCCACCGCCTCATCCACCGATTTCTTGGCATCGGCCGGCAGATTGGCCTTGGCGAAGGCCTGCAATTCCGCCGCCTTTTTGGCATCGGAGAATGCACTGGCCAGGCCCGGGCCATATTCCAGCTTTTGCAGCGGATCGAGGCGGGCATCGATCTCGGCGCGGCGGGCCAGATAGAAATTCCAACCGAGATCCGGATGCGTACCCGTCACCCCGCCGATCAGGCCGGGGGCCAATTGCTTGAGGAAGAATTCGAGGCTCTGCTTGGCCAGGGCCGGATCCTTGGCGGCCGCCATGGCCCCCAGAAACTGGCGCTGCTCCAGCGGGCTTTTCGCGGCCGCAGCCTTAGCCTTCAGCTCCTGCCACGTCCCTTGATCCGCGGCACGCCCAACAGCCCCCAAAATCGCCCCGCGCAAAGCCGGCGGCATGGCTTTGGGATCGCTCTGGGCCGCGGCATATCGCCGACGCGCCTCGGCGATGGTTTCTTCATCGCCCAAGCGGGCCAATGCGCCGATCAAGCCGGTGCGCAGCAGCGAGACATTGGCCGCCTCGCCCGAGCCGATATTCCAGCCAATGCGAATCAGCATGGGCTTCAAGGTTTCGAGGGCATAGGCATTGAAGGCCGCCTCCCCCGGCTGGCCGGCATACAGGCCGCGCAGGCGCTCCATCACCCCAACGATCTGGCGCTGAACCAGGGGATCGGCATCGGCCGGTGTGCGCTTGGCCAATTCCAGATAGCGCACGATCGGCGCATCACCCGAAGCCCCCAGCGCCCAAGAATCATAAAGCAAAGCCAATTGATCGGCCGGTTCCAGCTTGGCGAAGCTGTCGCGCAGCGCGCCATAGCTGGCCGCATCGTATTTCACGCGGTAATAGCCGGTCCGATCCTTGTTGAGGATCACCGGGCCGCATCCCTCGGTTTCCAGACTGCCTTTGCCGGTGATGACGGCTTTGCCCACAGAGGGATTGCCCAGCACATTGGCCGTGACCGGCACGCGCCAGGCGCGCGGCACGCGCGAAACGGCATCGGTGCCAAAGCGGCCTTGCGTCACGGCCAGGCTGGTCTTGCCCGCCACGCAGCGCGCGCTATCGATGCTGATCAACGGCACGCCCGATTGCAGCGTGAAATCGGCCGCGATGGCTTTGACGGGCGTGCCAGAAGCCGCTTCCAGGGCTGTCCACAAATCCTGGGTCACGGTGTTGTCATAGGCGTGCTTGGCCATATAGGCGCGCACGCCATCTCGGAAACCGGTTTCGCCGACAAAGGCCTCGATCATGCGGATCACCGCCTCACCCTTTTGATAGGTGATGGTGTCGAAGGCCTGATTGGCCTGGGCCAAATTATCCACCTGCTGCACGATCGGGTGGGTTGAGGCGCGCGCATCGAGCCCCATGGCCCCTTCCTGCCCGCCAAGCGATTGCAGCCAGGGCTTCCATTCCGGGCGGAAATGATTGGTGGCCTTGGTTTCCATCCAGGAGGCAAAGCCCTCATTCAGCCACAGATCATCCCACCACGACATGGTCACGAGATTGCCAAACCATTGGTGCGCCACTTCATGGCCCACCACGGTAAAGATGCGCTGGCGATCGGCCTCCGCGGACAATTTGGGATCGAACAGCAAGACCGGCTCGAAATAGAGGATGGCCCCCCAATTCTCCATGGCCCCGAAGCCGCCGGCCCCCGGCACGGCGATCTGATCCAGCTTGGGCAGAGGATAGGATGTGCCGAAATATTCGTTGTAATAGGGCAGGATCTGCTTGGTGGCTTCCAGGGCATAATTGCCCTTCTCCTTGTCCCCCGCTTTGGTCACGATGCCCAGTTGCGTTTGGCCGATTTTACCACTCAGGCGCTCGAGATCGCCCACGCCCAGAAACAACAGATAGGAGGACATTTTCGGCGATGGCTCGAACCACACCCGTTTGGTTCCGTTGGCGGGTGCCGATTCCTCGGCCACCGGCATGTTGGACATGGCGAATTGATCGGCCGGGATGGTCACGTCCAGCGTGAACACGGCCTTGCGGCCTGGTTCGTCCCAGATGGGAGCGAAGCGGCGCGCATCGCCCGGCTCGAATTGCGTAACCAGCATGGTGCGCGCCTGGCCATCCGCCGTTTTATAGGGCGCGGTGAACAGGCCATTGGCGGTTTCGTTGATCTTGCCGGAATAGGCGATGGTCAGCGCATAGCTGCCGGGGGCCAGCGGCTGCGCGAAGGTGAAATTGACCCGCTCCAACCCCGCATCCGTGGAAAATGTGGGCACGGCACCCGTATCCAAAATGGCGGAGCGGATCGTCAAATCCGCGGCGTTCAGCGACAGCGTGGCCGTGGGCGCACTGACTTCAAACTCGATGCGCACCTGGCCGGTGAAGGCCAATTTGGCCGCGTCGGGCTGGATGGACAGGGCATAGGCCAACGGCTCGATGCCCGGCTTCAACACTTCGCGCGTGGCAGGGGCCTGCGCCTTAGCCGCACCAGAGGCCGCCAAAGCCAGGCTCAAAGCCAATCCCGAAGCAGCATTGCGTAACACAGACGTAAGCATCATGAGTTTTTTCTCCCTGCGCTATCAAGCCGAGCAGCACCCGTTCTGCAAGCAAATCCTGGAGGTGCGATGGGCTTCTCTTACGCAAAAAGCAGCACCCATGCGCAAAATATCGTCAACCGGGCCGCATCAGCTGAAAATCCCCCAGGCCGAGAAATCGACGCGACCTTAAGTGGGCGTTAACCTCTGTCACGCTATGTTCACCATGTCTTCTAAGGAAGACACCCCACCATACCCATCGCCTTCGGGGGCCCTTGCGGGCCCCCGTTTTTTTGCCAGTGGCCCGGGGGCCCATGCCTTCATGCGCCCGATTTGTGAGTGAAATCCGATAGAAAGCGGGTCGGTGCAGATTTACTTTGAGCCAGGGCCCAACAAACGCAAAACGC
>CAZAGL010000082.1:0-8661 GCA_964484435.1 uncultured Caulobacteraceae bacterium | reverse complement strand
TGCCGCGACCACGCGGGCCTGCGCCCTCGTGCGCAAACCGGCAGCCGGCCATGCCGAGATTGAGCATGTCGGCTTCGAGGCGGAGGATCGCTTTCTCGTGGGCTATGGCATGGATGATGGCGGGCGCTATCGCGGCCTGCCTTATATCGCCGCGCTGGATTAGGAAAAAGCGTGCCGCATTTATTGCCCATCCTCGAATTGATCGAGAAGCCGGCGCAGATACGCCCTCTCGGTTTCCGAGGCGTTGGGATCGCTGGCCCGGCGGCGCAATTGCTGCAAAATCTCGCGCGAGCGCTGCTCCTCGCGGCCCTGCGGCACCTGGATCTCCGTGCCATCGCCAATTCCGCCCGCCGCATTGCGACCCAGCGGATCGCGCACGCCTTGCCCGCGGGGATCTGGCGCATCGGCCTCGCTGCGCAGGGCCTTGGCCCAATCTTCCGCCCCGGCACGCAAAGCGCCCAGCGCCTCATCCTGCGCGGCCTGCGCCTTGCCGAAATCCCTTTGCCGCAGAGCGTTTTCAGCCTGCGCCATGGCCTGGCCGGCCTGGCTTAACCGCTGCGCGGCCTGCCCCTGGCCCTTGGCCTCGGCGAGCCGCTTGGCCGCTTCGAGCGCCTGTTGCAGGGCCTTTTGCCGCTCGGCCAGGGATTGGCCGCTTTCGCGCGAGCCGCCGCGCCCCGTGCCCGCCCCTTGGCCCTTTTTGTCATCGCCTTGGCCCGCTTGCCCGCCGCCAGCTTGGCCATCGGGCGCGCCCTGCTGGCCCCCTGATGCGGCGCGCGTATCGTCATTGAGCGCGCGCTGCCCACCGATGGCATCGGAAAGGGCATCAAGGCCCTGATCTTTCTCGGCCTTGCCCTGCGCACCGTTTTGACCCTCGCCGGGCCCCTGGGCCAGCTGGACCTGGAGATTTTCCAGCAAAGCGGTGATGCGCTCCAGCAGTGCCGCGGCCGCTTCGGCTTGGCCGGCTTCGGCCAGGCGCTGCACCTCTTTCAGCAATTCGGCGATTTCATCGCGGGTGATATTGGTTTGCTGCTGGCCTTGGTTCTCTTGCGCCTGTGCGCTGCGATTTTCCCTCAGGGCCTCCTGGCGCAAGGCTTCGACATATTTGCGCGCGGCTTCCTGCATTTTGCGCGACAGGGCCGCGATCTCCTGGGCATCGGCCCCGTTGCGCAGCGCATCTGCCAGCGCCTTCTTCGCTTCTTCAAGGGCACGGCGGGCATCGGCGCTGTCGCCATATTCGGCACGATTGGCGACATCCCAGAGCACTTGGGCCGGGGCCTCCAGATCCGCCGGCTCACGCGTGACAGCCAGGAGGGCATTGGCCCCGCGCAGGCCGGCAAACACCGCCAGATCCCGGAAATAACCATCCTGCGGGGCGGCCGTCAGCGCTTCGAGCTTGCGCGCCGCATTGCGGATGGCCCAAGGCGCGCGTTCCAGCCGGGGATCGGCATCATCGGTATGGATGAACATCTCCTCGGCCATGCGGCCCGGCCCGCGCACGATGAAGCGGGCCAAGGCGCGGTGCGCCGGCGCGGGCTGGTAGGGGCGCGCCTCGTGCAGGATCTGGGCCCGGATCTCGATCGCGGCGCGGGCCAGCGGCTGCAGGAAAATCGGGGCCGGCAGCTTGATGCGCCGGGCCGGGCTCACGCCCTCTTGGCCGAGAGCATCGATGGCCACAAGGCTGGCCCACACCTCCATGCCGGCATAAGGATGCGCGAGCAAAGACAGCTCGGCCTCGCCGCCGCCGGTTTTGGCGGCATCGGGCAGGCCGTCCAGCGGCACGTCGAGCGGCCTCGCCCCAACCAGGCCGGGCGGCGGCGATACCGGCGCAAGGCGCAGGCGCATGGCCTCGACGCCGTAATCATCGATGGCGCTCCAGGCCAAACGCAGCTGATCGCCCACCAGGCTTGGCGGCGATTCAAACTTGGCCTCAGGCGGCGCATCCCGCCTCGGCAGCAGCCGCCAGCGCGCCTTTTCATGAAAGCGCACAAGGCGCAGCACGCCCCAATATTGCACTTGGATGCGCGCCTCATAGGCCCCATCGGCGCTGCGGCGCAGTTTCAGCCTTTGCGAGTGCTTGCCGGCATCAAAATGCAGGATCGGCGCGCCCACGGGCCCCGCCACCCGCACAATGATTTCCGATTGCGGCGCGAGCACCAGGCGCTTGCCGATCTGATCGCTCAAGGTGACGGGCGCGGCCCCGGTATAGGCGGCGGGCACGGCCCAGGCCTCCAATGTCAGGGGGCGATCCCCCAATATGGGGCCGGGATCGGGCACCAAGGCCTCATACAGACGCTGCCCCAATTGCGGCCCGGCCAACAGCGCGCCGACCAGCCCGCCGGCCAGCAGGACATAGCGCAGGCTGAAGGGATCGAGCTGGCGCGGATCGAAATGCGCGCGCCGCGCCCGGATGGCTTTGGCGGCGGCCCGCGCCCTGGCCTGGGCCTGGCGCCACAGCGCGACGCCGCCGGGATCGAGCCAGCTGGGGCTATCCTCCAGGGCGTCGAACACGCCGGCTTCGAGCTGGGCCTCGCTGGCCAGGCGCGCGCGCGCCGCGCGCAGGCCAGGAAGGCGCAGCCGCAACAGGCCCCGCGCCAACACCATTGCAACGGCCAGCAAGATGGCCATCGCCCCCAAACTGGCGGCCAAAGGCGGCAGCAATTTCGGCAGGCCAAAAAGGCCGATCACGAGATACGCGCCCAGCATCAAGGCGGCGGGCGCGCAGGCTTTGGCCCATGCCTCTTGGCGCATCGCCGCGCGGGTGCGCGCGATTTCCTGGTTCACATGCGCGAGGGCGTCGTGATGCTTCATCCGCCTTCTTTATGCAGCCAAGTTGGGATGGTTTCGAGGCGAATTTGCTCGGCCACCGCCTGGCAACGCCGCACCAGTGCAAATTCCTTGCCCCGCACCAGGATTTCCGGCACCAGCGGGCGGGCATTGTAGCTGGAACTCATGCTGGCGCCATAGGCCCCGGCCGTCATGATGCAGGCCAGATCGCCCGCTTCCAGCCGCGCCAGGCGCACATCAAAAGCGAAACAATCGCTGCTCTCGCACACCGGCCCAACCAGATCGGCCATTTCCCAGCCCGATTCCGGGGCAGCGCGCACGGGCAGGATTTCATGGCGCGCATCATAAAGCGCCGGGCGCAGCAGATCATTCATGCCGGCATCGAGCACCAGAATGCGCCGCCCCGCGCGCTCTTGTACACGAATGACGCGCGTCAACAGCAGGCCGGCATTGGCCGCGATCACCCGCCCCGGCTCCAGCGCCAATTCCACATCAAAACCCGCCAAAGCGCGCTCCACGGCCTCGGCATAGGCCTGCGGCCCCGGCAGGCTTTCGCCATCGGCATAGGGGGCGCCGAGGCCCCCACCCAGATCGAGCCGGGAAACGGCAAGGCCCTTGGCCCGCAGGCGCTGCGCCGCCGCGCGCATCAAAGCGATGGCCCGCTCCAGCGGTGCCAAATCGGTGATCTGCGAGCCGATATGCATGGCGAGGCCCACGGGCATCAAGGCGGAGGAAGCGCCCGCCTGCGCATAGAGCGCCTCGGCCTGATCCAGGGAGATGCCGAATTTGGAGCTGGCCTTGCCCGTGATGATCTTGCTGTGGCCGCCCGCGCCGATATCGGGATTGACCCGCAAGGCGATGGCCGGGCGCGTGCGGGTTTCGTGGGCCAGGCGCTCCAGCAGGGCCAATTCCGCCGGGCTTTCCACATTGATCTGATAAAGGCCAAGCTTCAGGGCAAAGCGCAATTCCTCTTCGGTCTTGCCCACGCCCGAAAAAATGATCCGTTCCGGGCCGATGCCGGCGGCCAAGGCGCGCTCGATCTCGCCGGCCGAAACCACATCCGCGCCGGCCCCCAAGCCCGCCAGCAGGGCCAACACGGCGATATTGCCATTGGCCTTGACGGCAAAGGCGATCAACGGCGCGCGCGCGGCGAACGCCGATTTCAGTGCCGCGAAATGCCGCTCCAGGGTGGCCTGGGAATAGACATAAACCGGCGTGCCCACCTCTTCGGCGATGCGGGCCAGGGGCACATCTTCCGCAAACAAGGCCGCATCGCGATAGGCGAAATGGCGCATCAGGGCTTGGGCGCGGATTTGGCTTGCGCTTCGGCCCTTTCCCGCTCGGCCTGCGCCTTCGCGGCTTCGGCCTTGGCGGCATCGCTGGCGCGCTGCGCCTCATAGGCGCGGCGATCTTCCCCGATCAGCGGCGGCGGGCGGGCCAGATCGCCGCGCAGGCCGCAGGCGCCCAAAATCGGGATCAAGATCAACATCAAACCCAGCAAACGCTTCATCAATCCTACTCCTGCGCCTGCATCAGCTTTTGCCAATGGGCGATCTGCTCCCTTACCCGAACGGGGGCGGCCCCGCCATAACTGGTGCGGCTGGCCAAGGCCTGGCGCGCACCCAAGACGGCGAACACGCCGGCCTCGATGCGCGGCTCGATGCGCTGCATTTCGGGCAAAGGCAGGGCCAGCAGCTCAAGGCCCAGGGCCTCGGCACGGGCCACGATCGCGCCCGTCAGGTGATGCGCCTCGCGGAAGGGCAAGCCCAAGGCCCGCACCAACCAATCAGCCAGATCGGTGGCATCAGCATAGCCGGCATTGGCCATCTGGCCCATGCGCTGGCCATCGGGCTGCAAATCCTTGGCCATGGCCGTCATCGCCGCCAGGCACAATTCCAGCGCATCGAAGGCCTCGAACAGCGCGGGCTTATCTTCCTGCAAATCCTTGGAATAGGCCAAGGGCAATGCCTTCATCATGGTCAACAGCTGGACCAAGGCCCCGTTGATCCGCCCGGTTTTGGCCCGCACCAATTCCGCCGCATCGGGATTGCGCTTTTGCGGCATGATCGACGAGCCGGTGGTCAAGGCATCCGATAGCCGGGCAAAGCCGAAGGCCGGGCTGGTCCACAGCACGATCTCTTCGGCAAAGCGCGAAAGCTGGGCCGCGCAATTGGCCGTGGCGCTGACCGCCTCGATGGCGAAATCGCGCGAGGAGACCGCATCGAGCGAATTGGCCATCGGCCGCGCAAAGCCCAAGGCCTTGGCGCTGGCGAAACGATCGATGGCAAAGCTGGTTCCCGCCAGCGCCGCCGCCCCCAGCGGGCATTCGTTGAGGCGCCTGGCGCAGTCTTGAAAGCGGGTGCGATCGCGCTCGGCCATTTCCACATAGGCCATGAGATGATGGCCCAGCGTGACCGGCTGGGCGCTCTGCAAATGCGTGAAGCCGGGCATCAGGGTGTCGCAATGGCGGCTGGCCTGTTCCAGCAAGGCGCGCTGATAGCCGCGCAGGGCCTCGGCCGTGCCGAGACAGGCCTGGCGCGTCCACATGCGAAAATCGGTGGCGACTTGATCATTGCGCGAGCGCGCGGTGTGC
Organism: uncultured Caulobacteraceae bacterium; assembly: GCA_964484435.1. Lineage (GTDB taxonomy): Bacteria > Pseudomonadota > Alphaproteobacteria > Caulobacterales > Aquidulcibacteraceae. Next base: position 3,284 of record CAZAGL010000082.1, on the reverse strand, counting down.
AGCCGCCCGGCGGCGGGCCCGATCAATTCGGCCAGGCGCGCCTCCACATTCATGTGGATGTCTTCGAACTCTTCGCGATAGGGAAAGCTGCCCCCTTCGATTTCCGCCAGGATTTGCACCAAGCCGCCATCGATGGCGGCCGCATCGGCCCCGGAAATGATGCCTTGAGCGGCCAGCATGGCGCAGTGGGCGCGCGAAGCCGTGACATCATGCACTGCCAATCGCCGATCCACGGCGATGGACGTGTTGATGCGCGCCATGATAGCGGCTGGGCCGGCGGCAAAGCGCCCGCCCCACATGGCATGGCTTGGCCCTGTCCCGGGATCACCGGGCGGATCAGCGATTGAGGTATCGGACATGACGCAGCCACACGCTCCTAAACACAAAAACGGGAAATCCCCATTGCCGCTGATCGCGGGCTTGGCCGTCATCGCCGGCCTGTTGGGGGCTGTGTATGTGCTTTCCACCGCCACGTCCAAGCCCAAGCTGGAAGCCGGCTATGCGCGCTTTGCCGATGGGCCGCTGGCCGCGCTGCAGATCGTGCAAGATCCGCCGGCCCAGCCCGATTTGCCCATTTATGGGGCCGATGGGGCCCCGACAAGCATGGCCGCTTTGCGCGGCAAAGCCACTTTGGTGAATATCTGGGCCACATGGTGCGCCCCCTGTTTGCAGGAAATGCCGACTTTGGCCGCCATTTCCCTCCGATATCGCGATCAGGGCCTGCTCGTGGTGCCGATCAGCATCGACGAAGCCGATAAGGCCAAAGCGGCCCGGGATTTGTTGCAGGGCCTGTCCAACGGGGCGCTCAATTTCTACATCGAGCCCAGCAAGCAATTGCCCATCGCGCTGCGACCAAAGGGCGGGGCCTTGGGCGTGCCCGTCACCATCTTGTACGATGCACAGGGCCACGAACTGGCGCGCCTGACGGGTGGGGCCGATTGGTCCAGCCCGCAGGCCCATGCCTTGATCGAAGCGGCTTTAGCGGCCGATCCCACCTAACTTTTGGCGAGGCCGGAAAGGGCCAGTTCCAAGCGGCTCGATTGCGCCAGCACCGCGCCCGGCGCGGCCGGTGCGGCGGGCGGCTTGGCGCTAGGCAACAAGGCGGCCAAGGCGGCGGCTTCCTGCTGCGCTTCGCTCAGATCCTGGCCGGGCGCGGCATAATCCTTCAGCATGGCGCTGATCAAATGGGCCATTCCGAAGGCGTCCTGGTATTCGATGGCATTGACCACCGCCCCATCGCGCACCCCTTCGCCATATTCGGCGCGCATCTGCACCAGCAGCGCGCGGATCACGGCAAGTTGATCATAGGCTAACTTGGGCTGCAAAGCACGGATCGCGTCATCGGCGGGGGGATAAAGCGGAGCGATCTGCGCGACATCGCGCCCCGCGGCGGCGGCGGCGTTCAGGGCATCGAACGGGGCCTGCGGGGGCGTGGCCCGCACATTGGCGAAAAGCTGGCGGTGCGTTTCAAACACTTCATAGATGGGATGGGCAAAATGCGGGGCCGCGCTTTGCACCTCCCCCTCCTGGACCAAGGTTTTGGCCACCAGCAAATGCGCGCGCATCAGGGCAACAGCCAAAGCCTGCTGCTCTGGCAGGGGCAGGCCGGCAAAAGCCGGATCCGCCCCGCCGCCGTGCTCGGCACCGCTTTCGCCGGCCTCGCCGCCGCCGGCCACCACACTGGCGGGCGCCTCCCCCTTTTCGCTGGGCCCGCAGCCCACCAATGCGCCCGACGACACCAGCGCCGCCGCCCCCAAGGCGCTCCACAGCTTTGCCCGAAACTCGATCATGCACCGCTCTCCTTTGAATATTGCGATAGCCGCGCGCGCCGCTAATTGCAAATCATTCGCAAGAAGATCAAGAACGATCGCAGGAGGCCATATGCTGGTTTTGCTGCAAGAGGTTTTGCCCCCAGAGGATATCGCCCGCCTGCGCAAGGGGCTGGCCAGATTGCATTGGCAAGACGGCGGCAAAACCGCCGGCGCGGCCGCCAAGGCCGTCAAAGCCAATGAACAAGCCAAGCAGGATGAAAGCGAGCGCGCTCTGGCCCGCTTTGTCCTCGACGCTTTGGCCCGCCATGTGGTGTTTACCGCCAGCGCCTTGCCCAGCCGGCCGCTTAAACTCTTGTTTTCACGTTATCGCGGCGGCATGGCCTATGGCCTGCACAATGATGATGCGCTGATGGGCGAAGGCGAGGGGCGCATCCGCACGGATTTCGCCGTGACGCTGTTTTTGGCCGATCCGCAAAGCTATGAGGGCGGCGCGCTGATCCTCGATGGGCCGGCGGGAGAACAGCGCATCAAGCTGGCCGCGGGGGATGCCTGCGTCTATTCCGCAGGAGCGCTGCACCGGGTGGAGCCCGTTGCGTCCGGTGAGCGCCTCGCCGCATTGGCCTGGGGCCAAAGCCTCATCCGCGATGCCGGGGCAAGGGACATCCTTTTTGATCTCGCCCAGGCGCGCTGGGCCCTGCCGCCTGGGGCGTCAGCGGCCGCCCTGCGCCTCGATCAGGTGCAGGCCAATCTCATTCGGCGGTGGGCGGATCCGTGATCTCGACGAAACCCAGCCACGAAGCCAGCAGGCCCATGACGGCCGAATACGGCAAAGCCAGCAGCAAGGCCGTCGGGGCGATCATCGGCACAGAAGCTTGGCCCAATTGATCGATCGGTGCCGGAACGGTGCCGGGGCCGGTCAAAGACTGGTAAATCGGCAAAAAGACGGGCAGCAAAATCGCGATCAGCGTGCCGAACAACAAAAAAGTGGCCAGAACATCGGCCCGGCTGCGCAGCGTGGCGCGGCGTAGAATAAGCACCAGCAACGACAGATCGGTGATGGCCAGGCCCGCCCCGAGGCTAATCCAGCCAATTTCCGCCTGGCCAATCACCAAGCCGTAAAACGGCGGGATCGCCGCCAAAACGGCGATGGTCAACATCCACACCAAGGCCGGCCTGCGCACCAGCAAGCGGCGCGAAAAAGCTGGCCGGCTTTTGAGCCTGGAAAGCACGTAGCTCATCGCCATGCCGGCCCTCTCAGCGCGTGGGAACGGGCGTTTCGCCCCGGTAATCATAAAATCCGCGCTGGGTTTTGCGGCCCAGCCAGCCGGCCTCGACATATTTCACCAGCAGCGGGCAAGGGCGGTATTTGGTATCGGCCAGGCCCTCATTGAGCACTTGCATGATCGACAGGCAGGTATCGAGGCCGATGAAATCGGCCAGTTCCAGCGGCCCCATCGGGTGATTGGCCCCCAATCGCAGGGCCTTATCGATGGCCTCGACGGTGCCGACGCC